>NATW01000132.1 GCA_003094555.1 gamma proteobacterium symbiont of Ctena orbiculata | reverse complement strand
TGGCGATTCGTCGATAACAGAGTGTCCCTTACTTACGCCAAAACGCGGGGGTCAACAACACCAGCAGGGTGAAGATCTCCAGACGACCCAACAGCATGGCGAAACAGAGTATCCACTTGGCGGGGTCGTTGAGGTTGGCATAGTTGGAACCCACATCGGCCAGACCTGGCCCCAGATTGTTGATACTGGCGGCCACTGCGGAGAACGAGGTCATCAGATCGAGCCCGGTGGAGGCCAGGGCCAGGTACATGACACCAAAACTGGCCACATAGAGGGCGAAGAATCCCCACACCGCCTCCACAATCCGCCAGGGAATGGTTTTGGTGCCGATGCGGATCGGAATCTCAGCATTGGGGTGGATCAGGCGATTGATCTCGCGTACACCCTGTTTGATCAACAGCAAAAAGCGTATCACCTTGATGCCACCACCAGTGGAGCCGGCACAACCGCCGACGAAGCTGGAGAACAGCAACAGGATGGATATGAATCCCGGCCATAGGGAGTAGTCTGCCGTGGTAAATCCGGTGGTGGTGCCGATTGAAACCGCCTGAAACAGCCCACGTATAATCGACTCACCCCAGTTGCCGTAAACCCCCATGAAAAAGAGCGCCGAGGAGACGATAACTATGACCACCCCCAGGGTGGTGATATAGCCGCGAAACTCCGGGTCCTCGAAATAGGTGCGAAGGGACCTACGCCGCACGGCAAGGAAATGGAGGGCGAAGTTTGCCCCGGAGAGGAGCATGAAAATCACCGCGATCATCTCGATCAGGGTACTGTCGTAATAACCGATGCTCTCATCATGGGTGGAAAATCCGCCGATGGCCACCGTCGAGAAGGCGTGTCCCATGGCGTCAAAAGGCTGCATGCCCCCCAACCAATAGGCGAGCATACAGCTGAGGGTCAGACCCAGGTAGATATACCAGAGCGCCTTGGCGGTCTCGGTTATACGGGGTGTCAGTTTATTGTCTTTTACCGGACCCGGGGTCTCGGCCCGATAGAGCTGCATGCCACCGATACCCAGCATCGGTAACACCGCCACCGCCAGGACGATGATCCCCATCCCCCCCAGCCACTGCAGTTGCTGTCGGTAGTAGAGGATGGAAACCGGCAGCTCATCGATGCCAACGATGACCGTGGCGCCGGTGGTCGTGAGGCCCGATATGGATTCGAACACCGCATCGGTGATGGTCATATCCTGGTTTTCCGCGAACAGGAAAGGGAGGGAGCCGGTCAGCCCCAGCACGCCCCAGAACATCACCACAACGAGAAATCCGTCGCGGACGCGTAAATCCTGGCGGCGGTTGCGTACCGGTGCCCAGCACGCCAGGCCGAGTCCCAGGGTGAGGATAAAGGCATCGGTAAAGCCCACCAGGGCGCCGTCACCGGTCCACATGGAGATCCCAAGGGGTGGCAGCATGCTGAGACTGAAGACCATCAGCAGCACACCGAGTATCCGTTGAACCACAAAAAGATGCATATTCTATTTTCCTGGATTACAGGAAGGTCACACCGACCTGGAAAAGCTTTTCCACATCACGGATTTTCCGCTTGTCCACCAGGAACAAGATTACATGGTCGTCACTCTCGATCATGGTGTCATGGTGGGCGATCAGCACCTCATCCCCCCGCACAATCGCGCCAATGGTCGCGCCCTTGGGGAGCTTGATCTCCTCAACCGCGCGACCCACAACCTTGGATGAATTTCTATCCCCGTGAGCCACTGCCTCGATCGCTTCTGCAGCACCCCTTCGCAGGGAGTGAACCTGTACCACATCACCGCGTCGCACATGGGTCAGCAGGGTACCGATGGTGGCCTGCTGGGGAGAGATGGCAATATCGATGGTTTCACTCTGCACCAGGTCGACGTAAGAGGGACGATTGATCAATGCCATTACCCTGGCGGCACCCAGGCGCTTGGCCAGCATGGCGGAAAGAATATTGTCCTCATCATCATTGGTCACGGCACAGAATACATCCGTGTTCTCGATATTCTCCTCCAGCAGCAAACTCTCATCCGCCGCGTCTCCATGCAGCACGATGGTCATTTCGAGTCGCTCGGCAATCTCTCTTGCCCGCACCTTATCGTTTTCGATGAGCTTGACCCGGTACTTCTGTTCCAGGGATGAGGCCAGTCGCCTGCCTATGTTCCCGCCCCCGGCAAGCACAATGCGCCGGTAGGGCTTCTCCAGCTTCTGCAGTTCACTCATCACGGAACGGATATTCCCCGCAGCGGCGATAAAGAACACCTCATCTCTCTCCTCGATCAGGGTATCACCCCTGGGAATTATCACCTCACCCTCGCGGTAGATGGCGGCGACCCGGGCGTCCACATTGGGCATATGCTCATACAGCGCGCTCAGGGCATTCCCCACCAGGGGCCCGCCATGATAGGCCTTTACCGCCACCAACCTGACCCGGCCATCCGCGAAGTCGAGCACCTGCAGTGCCCCGGGGTATTCGATCAGTTTGAGAATATAGTCGGTTACCAGCTGCTCCGGGCTGATCAGCACATCAACCGGTACCGCGGTCTGCTCAAACAGCTGGGGATAGTCCAGATAGCCCTGAGCCCGCACCCGGGCGATCTTGGTCGGTGTATGGAACAGGGTAAAGGCGATCTGGCAGGCAACCATGTTGGTCTCGTCGCTGTTGGTGACCGCGAGGATCATGTCCGCATCCTCGGCACCGGCTCTGCGCAACACATCCGGATGACCCGCATGCCCCCTGACAGTTCCGAGATCGAGGCGGTTGTGCAAATCCATCAATAGCTGCTCATCCTGATCGACGACGGTGATGTCGTTGGCCTCGCTGACCAACGCATTCGCAACTGAACGACCCACCTGACCGGCACCGAGGATAATTATTTTCATTTTTTCATTGTTTGTAGTTGTTCAATGCCCGCCAAAACAGTGTTCAGAGGCGATCCGTCTACCTTAGTCGCTAAAGCTGTATTACTGCAACCTGGGGCCAGGATCCAATCAACACCAAGCCCCTCCCTGTTCAGGGCTCAAAATTGCATTCACGCTGAAGTCTATACCTGCTTGAAATATAGCATTCATGGAAACGACATATATATGACACCATTTAGAAATGGCGGCTCCCTAGAATTCTGACGGCTTATTCTATTACGTCTTATCAAGGGGAGCACTTTCTATGTTGAAGAAGAGATCTTTTCGTCTATTAACCCTGCCTGCCTCCATTGCGGCAGCAATTGTCTGTTCATCTGTGCTGCTAACCGGATGCGACGGTGATGACGGCAAAGATGGTGTTGACGGCATTGATGGTGTCGACGGTATCGATGGTCAGGACGGTGTCAGCGGCGGTAGTAACAACACCCCACTGGGCTTGAAGCGACTTGCGACCGCTCCCCTGGGAGCTGAGTTCACCGGCATGTACCTGAACAGCGACAACACCCTGTTTCTCAATGTTCAGCATCCCAGCAGCAGCAACACAACCACTGACGCCGCAGGTAAGGTATTCGACAAGGGCACTGTGGGTGTCATCGTTGGCCAGGATTTCTCGGCCCTGTCCGAGAGCTTCGGCGCCCTCGACCTGCCGGTCACTACCACCGAGAAAGAGGTGGTCATGACCGCGGTTGGCTCCTATCAGGTACTGACCCAGCAGGGCGACGCCCTGGATGACGGCACTTCCATGGGTGATATCATAGCCCTCGACGGCACCACCCTGATCAAGAGTTCCAACGATCCTGACTTCAACGGCGTCATCTCCGATGGCGACACCGGTTTCTATGTCTACAGCAACTGGGAAGACCGTCCCGGCAGCATGAGCCGTATCCATGTCAGCGGTCTTACCGACAGCGGCTACAGCACCATCGTCCAGGAAGGCATGATCGACTTCTCCAGTGTCGGTGGCACCTGGGTCAACTGCTTCGGTACTGTCAGTCCCTGGGAAACCCCGCTCTCATCGGAAGAGCTCTACTTCGACGATACTGCTGATTGGTTCAACCCGGACTACGAATATTTCGACAATCCTCAGTCCCTGGCCACCTATTTCGGTTATCCCACCGACGGTAGCGGCGACTGGCCCAATCCCTATCGCTATGGCTACATCGTGGAGATCGGCAATGCTGCCGATGCGGCAGTGGCCAACGTCACGGTCAACAAATTGGAGACCATGGGCCGTTTCTCCCACGAGAACTCGGTTGTCATGCCCGATCAGCGGACTGTCTTCCTCAGTGACGACGGCACCGGTGTCGTATTCTTCAAGTTCGTTGCAGATGCGGCCGGTGATATGAGTTCAGGCACCCTGTATGCCGCGCAGATCACCCAGGCTTCCGGTGTTGACGATCCTGCAGAGGCTGCTCTGGGTATCGAGTGGGTCGAACTCGCCAGTATGGGTGAAGCCGACATCGAGGCTGCTATCGACTCCTTCGATGGTAGCTTCGCCGATGGCAACTACATCACCGACGAGCAGGTCTGTGACTGGGCCGAGTCCAAGACCGGCACCGATCTGACCTGTGACGAAGACGTCACTGTCGACGCCAACCCATTCAGCGATGACCGGGTGGCCTTTCTGGAGAGCCGTAAGGCGGCAGTCGCCCTGGGCGCTACCGGCGAGTTCCGCAAGATGGAAGGGGTGAACATCAACTACGGCCTGGCCTCGGACTGGTGGAACGATGGTGCTGCCGACGGTGACCAGGCCTACATGTACATGGCCATGTCCAGCTTCGACGCCACCATGAGCGACGACGAAGGAGCCATTCAACTCAACGGCGACAACGGCAAGTGCGGCGTTGTCTACCGCATGCAGCTGATGCGCAATGCCCAGGGCGAGGTTGATGTGGCAACCATGGTCCCGGCCATTGTTGGCGGACCCTACTACGCTGACCGTTCAGTCAACGAGTGTAACGTCAACAACATCTCCAACCCCGACAACCTGCTGATCATGGATGATGGTCGCGTACTCATCGGTGAGGATACCGGCAACCACGAAAACAATGTGGTCTGGGTATTCGATGATCCTGCGATCTAAACACCGGCTGGCCCGTATTTCTCGCACCCGGACCTAGCGAGACGGCTCAAGGGTGCGGGATGAACGGGCTTGAGTAATCAAATCAGGGAAATGGGGGTGGCATAGGCCACCCCCATTGTGTTTCAGGAGATACAAAATGAAACATATTCACATGTTCTTGATGACGGTAGTGTTTGCGGCCCTCACGGCATGCGGCGGCTCAAGCAGCGACTCAGACACGCAAAATCAATCGCTGGTTTTTCCCACAAGTTATGCGAAATCACCTGCCGGAGACCTGCGACCCGAGGAGACCGGTGTGGTCTACAATCTGGAGGCGATAGTCCCCCCCCAGTGTTATACCAAGCACGAAGCAACCCACAATCCCTGTATGATCTGCCACCAGACCTATACCTTTGGCAGCCGTCCGAACTATATGAGCGACAAGGCGCTGCAGGCTGAGTACTCATTCTCGGAGATCGGGGTTACCAACCATTGGCAGAATCTGTTTGAAGACCGTTCGGACGCGGTCTCCCAAATCAGCGACCAGGAAGTCATCGACTATATCTATACCGACAACTACTCGACCCTGATCGAGCAGTTGCAGAGCGACTCCTGGGATGGACCAGTCCCCGCCATCCAAGATCTGCATCTCGGTGCCGGCGCCTTTGACGACCAGGGCTTTGCACTCGATGGCAGCCACTGGGTGGCCTTCAACTACAAACCCCTGCCCAGCACATTCTGGCCGACCAACGGTTCCACCGATGACGTCATGCTGCGGCTTCCCGCAGCGTTTCGCGAACAGAGCTGCAACGGCAGCGGCTACTCCCGGGATACCTACATCGCCAACCTGGCGATACTGGAGGCGGCAATACAGGAGCTGCAACGGGTAAGCCTGCCGCAAGTGGATGAAAACAGCTTCTGTACAGATTTGAATGGGGATGGGCAGCTTGGGGTGATCAACGAGATCATCCGCCCCGATGCCTATGTCGGCAACGCCTCCAATGTCAGCGTCACCCCGATGCTCTACCCCGAAGGTACCGAGTTCCTGCATACAGTGCGCTATATCGGCCTCGACGAGGATATGTCGATCAATATCCCGGCGCGGATGAAAGAGGTGCGCTATATGGTCAAGCAGACCTTCTACACACCCGCCGAGCTGCTCTCGATGTATGGTAACGAGAAGCAGGAGAAACTCGATGGCAACCTCCCCAACTTCGTCTCCCGGGGTGACAACGGCCTGGATAACGGCTTCGGCTGGCTGGTGCTGGGTTTTATCGAAGGTGCTGACGGCCATCTGCGCAAGCAGAGCGAAGAGGAGACCACCTTCTGCATGGGCTGCCATACCTCCATCGGCAGCACTATCGACCAGACCTTTGCCTTCCCCCGCAAGGTGACCGGAGCCTCGGGTTGGGGCTATATCAACCTCAAGGGTATGCTGGACGCCCCCAATGTGGGTGGCACGGAGGGTGAGATTCTCAACTACCTGAAGCTTGCTGGCGGCGGCAACGAGTTCCGCGAAAACAATGAGATCATCCAGAAGTGGTTCAACGAGGATGGCAGCGTCAACGAGGAGAAGGTCCTGGCCGCGGATGTCTATGAGCTGCTGGCCCCAAGCCCTGAGCGCGCCCTGACCCTGAACAAGGCCTACATGGCCATCGTACGGGATCAGGATTTCATCCACGGCCGTGACGCCAATGTCACACCGGCGGTGAACGTCTATGATGCGGTCGATCCGGAGATCGCACCGGTTTTACCCACCGAACGTCAGTATGACTGGGATATGCGTCTGGCCTGGTGAAGAAGAAGAAAGGTAAAGGGGACAGACCACGGTTTTGGGAAACCGTGGTCTGTCCCCGATTTTACATCACCGCTTGTCTTTGAACTCGATTTCCAGGGATTTGAGCTTGCGATAGAGATGGGTGCGTTCCATGCCCACCTCCTTGGCCATGCGCGAGATATTGCCCTCGTGCTGGCGCAGCTGATACTCCAGATAGACCTTCTCGAACTCCTCTCTGGCCTGTCGCAAGGGTTGATCGAAACTGACCAATGACTCCAGCCCCCCCAATGCACTCCCCACATCGGGGGCGCCCAGCGCCGCTTCCACCTCCTCCTGGGAGATCTCATTGCCGGCACCCAGGATCAACAATCGCTGCACCAGGTTCTTCAACTCCCGCACGTTGCCATGCCAGGGATGGTTACGCAGGGTATTCTGCGCTCCCACGTTAAAGTGCCGGTAAGGCAGCTTTTCGTGGTTCACATACCAGTCCACGTAGAAGTTGAGCAGCTCCGGGACATCTTCCGCATGCTCACGCAGGGGAGGAACATGCAGGGGTACCACATTGAGATGGTAGAAGAGGTCTTCACGAAATGTCTCTTCCTGCACCGCCTCTTCCAGATTGTGTTGGGTTGCGGCAATGATCCGTACATCGATACTCACCGGCTCTGTGCCGCCGACCCGAAGAAAACTCCCGGTATCCAGCGCACCGACCAGTTGTGACTGGGCCTCCAGGTCCATATCCGCCACTTCATCGAGGAACAGGGTCCCTCCCACCGCCTGCTCCAGTCGACCGTAGTGAATTCGGCCGTCACTTTCACTGCCAAACAGTTCCTGCGCAGCGTTTCCCTTCACGATCGAGCTGACATTCACTTCCACAAAGGGTCGATCGCGGCGAACGCTCTGGGAGTGGAGATAGCGGGCCAGGGTTTCACGGCCACTACCTGGCTCACCGGTTACCAACACCCAGGTATCGTGCTGGGCTATCCGCTTCACCTGCTCTCGCAGACGCAGCATCACCGGGCTGCGGCCCGTAGGCTCATGCACGGCATGCACATGGCGTTTTAGGCCAACATTCTCCTGCTTGAGCTGTTCCGCCTCCAGGGCGCGATTGACCGTCAATAATAACTTGGCCAGAGAGAGAGGCTTCTCCAGAAAATCATAGGCCCCCAGACGCGTGGCCTCGACAGCTGTCTCCACTGTGCCATGCCCCGACATCATGATCACCGGGCAGGGCAGGCCCTCGTTCTCACCCCACTCCTTCAACAGGGTGATACCGTCCACATCGGGCATCCAGATGTCCAGCAGGATCAGTTCGGGGCGACGATCACGCAATGCCTGACGCGCAGACTTGCCATCCTCCGCCATCGCTACCTCATAGGATTCGTCCTGGAGAATCTCTTTTACCAGGTTGCGGATATCAGGCTCATCATCCACAACCAGGATATAGGCGCGACTCATACTTCACTCTCCTCTGTTGCGGTCTCTCGCGTCAAATCCAGCAGCATAGGTAGTTGCACCACCATACAGGCACCTTTATCACAGTTTTCTGCCCAGATGATACCGCCATGTTCCTCAACAATCTTCTTTACAATCGCCAGACCCAGTCCCGTACCCTTGGGTTTGGATGTGACATAGGGCTCAAAGAGCTGTTGTATCATCGCCTCGGCGAAGCCCGGACCATTGTCCTGCACACGCAATTCATAGAACGGATGATCATCCCGGCTACGCACCGAGGAGACCAGGGAGACCTTACCCCGCTTCTTCCCCTCCAACGCCTCGACAGCGTTTTTAACGAGATTGTGAACAACTTGACGGATACGCAAGGGATCGGCTTCGATCCTGGCGTGGTTGGCTGACAGGTCGATCTCAAACCCCACCCCGCGAGTACCCCGGTAGAGGTCGACAATCTCCCCGATCAGGGTATCCGGTTTGATCGGCTTCAACTCCATCTGCGGCGGACGGGCATACTCGGAGAAGTCGTTGACCATGCTCTTCATGGCCTCCACTTGCTGCACGATGGTATGGGTCGCGCGATCGAGTACTTCGGCATCACATTTCGGCATGTCATTCAGATATTTGTGTCGCAAACGCTCCGCCGAAAGCTGAATAGGCGTGAGTGGATTTTTTATCTCATGGGCCAAACGCCGCGCCACCTCACCCCAGGCGGCATCCCGCTGGGCGCGGATCAGTGCCGTCACGTCATCGAACAAGACGATATGACCTTTGCGCCCGTTGGGCTGGGCAAATGGGGTGGTCCTGCAGATCAACACCTTGCGTCCTTCACCACCAAACAGGGTCAACTCACCGCGCCACTCCTCATCGATCTGGCGTAACGGCGCCTCCAAACCTTCGGCGAACTGCCTCAGAATGGGGGATTCAAGGGCCAAGGCCTGAACCGGCATATCGATTCTGCGGTTCAGGTTGATACCGAGAATCTTTTCCGCGGCCGGATTGGCGGTGCGCATCTTGCGTTGGGCATCGAAGGTCAGCACCCCGGACGAGAGTCGGGCCAACACGGTTTCCAGGTAGGCCCGCTGTCCCTCCACCTCCCTCTGGCTCTCCGCGGCTTGATCCCTGGCCTGGCGGATACGCCGGGTCATGGTGTTGAATGAGGATACCAGGAAGGCAAGCTCATCCGCCCGTCTCGGTACGGGCAGACGGCGATCGTAGTCCCCCTCGGCAACCGCCTTGGTGCCTGCAGCGATGTTTGCAATCGGCGCCACCATGCGCCTGGCGGAAAAGAACGCGGCCCAGACAGCCGACAGCATCGCGAACATCAGTACCAGAAACAGGGTCAGGGAGAAGTTGCGCTTCAGTGATTGACGCAGAAACGAGAGCTCATTGTAGCGGTTATAGGCCACTTCAAGCTTCTCCGAGAGGACGCTGACCCTCTCCGACGCGGGGTAGAGCCCCTGAATAATGAAGGGTCGGCCGAGGGGATCCGCCACGGCAACGCGAATCATCAGCTCATCCTTCTCCCTGGCCAATCCAACGTAGCTGTTACCCTCACGCAGCCGCTGCATGATGTAATCGTCCGGTTTGGCCGGCACCAACTCATCCGCCACAGCATTTGAATAGGCGATGATCTGCCCCGTTGGATCACTCAGTGAGAGCTCCAACGCGCCCGATTGTTGGCGCAGCTTGGCTATGGTCAGAGAGAGCGCCGATTCAGAGGTATCCGCGATACTGAGTAGCTGCTGCTCCGTATACTTCAGCCACACCCGCTGATTGAGGGAGAGAGAGGCCTGGGCCAGATCCCGAGCATCCTGCATGGCCTGGTCGATCTGCACATCGAACCAGCTGTCGATACCCCCCTGCAGGAAACTGAACGAATAGTAATAGACCACGCCTACGGGTAACAGTGAGATCAGGGTGAAGATCATCACCATGCGCAGGGTCAGCCGCGAACCGGCGCTGTGTCGCAGATATTGGCGTATCAGACGTATCGAGTTGTAGGTGATCATGACGATCAGGACGAACATACCCGCCAGGTTGAAGATCAGCAGCGGGACAAAATAGCGGCTCAACTCGGTTGAATTCTGCACCGCACTGCTCATCAGGTGCAGGCTCACCAGCAACAGTATCAGCAATAGGCCGACGGAGAGCCCTCCCAGGCGTAATCGACTCAAGGTTGAAGGGGCCATTGGGACCATCCTGTCGTCAGCTTCCAGCCCCGGCCCAGGTAGGCCAAGGGCTGCAGCGGTAAGGGAAGTGATTCGATATCGAGGTCGGCGCGTAGACGCAGTTGATAGGCCTCGCCAGGGGTCAGTTTTGTCATGCTGACCATAGGCAGACTGGTGATCTCACCCAATGCATGCAGGGCCGCTTCCTGGGTGACGAAATTCTCTTCATCCCCGGTCTGTCTATCCACGATTCGATAGAGTTCCGTCAAGGCATGGTAGCGAATCTGAAAACTCAAGGTGGTGGCAAATGGGCTCGGTTCCCAGAATCCACGCCATACCTTCTCCACAAAAAGCTGTACTTTCAAGGTCAGCGGCACCCCGTTGCTCAGCGCTTCATGGGCCTGTTCACTCAATTGATAATCTATGCGGGCATTCAACTGGTACACGTTGTCGACTTGATTGATCTGAACATCCTTGATGTTAAAGGCCGCTGCCTGCGCCAGTGGCAGCAACAGCAGAATCGACAACAGCCATGGTGATCCCCTCCTCATGAGGCCTGTTTTACTAAACGAGCATAGTAAAAACCGTCCAAACCATCCTCACCAGGGGCGATCTGGCGTCCTGACGATCTGGCTTCTCCCCAAGTCTCATTCATCATATCCTCCCTGGCATCGGCCTGGCGGGAGAGAAATTGCTGTAACTGCAGTTCATTCTCCTGCGGCAGGATTGAGCAGGTTGCATAGAGCATCACACCACCCGGTTTCAATAACTGCCAGACAGCGTCCAGAATTTTTGACTGAAGTTTCACAAGATTGACGATATCCGTCTCCCTGCGCAGGTACTTGATATCAGGATGGCGTCGGATCACACCTGTCGCTGAACAGGGCAGATCCAGCAATATCCGATCATAACACTGCCTCGCCCAGGATCCACTGGGGTTAGCCGCATCTCCCTGCTGCAGGGTCGCCTGAAGTCCCAGGCGTGACAGATTCTCCCCCACCCGTTGCAGACGGTCGGCGTCGTTGTCCAGGGCAGTCAACTCGATCTTTGGCTCCAGCTCCAACATATGGCAGCTCTTGCCCCCCGGCGCCGCACAGGCATCCAGTACCTGCTGCCCAGGCTGCAATCTCATAAGACCTGCCGCCAACTGGGCTGCCCCATCCTGTACCGAGACACGCCCCTCGGCAAAACCGGGCAGCCTCTCCACGTCCATGGCCAGGGCCAGGTTGATGCCGCTTTCGATGATTGGCATGGGACTGGCCTCGATAGCACTCTCCTGCAACAGTTGCAGGTAATCCTGGCGCGAATTGATTTGCCGGTTAACCCTGAGACTCATGGGTGGATGGGCATTGAGCGCCTCTACCCGTTGACGCCAACTCTCGGGCCATTGGGTCTGCAGCGCTTGCAGTAACCAACCGGGCATGGCATGCAGCGCCTCCACTTCATCCGCCAGATCAGCGAGCAGCTTCTCCTTCCGGCGCAGGAAGTTGCGTAGCACACCATTGATCAGACCCACGGCCCAACGCTTGCCGAGTTTATTCGCCGCACCGGCCGTTTCATGCACCGCGGCATGATCACCAACTCTGAGTTCGAGCAGCTGATAGAACCCAACCAGAATCAGGGCCTCCACATCCCGGTCCTTCGACTTCAACGGTTTTGCCAATAATTGGCGTTGCAGATATTGCAGCTTGAGATAAAACCGCATCACGCCGAAGCAGATCGCCTGGACCAATCCCCGGTCGCGACTATCGTCAAGTTGATCGAGATAGTGGGGCAGCAACTCGGAGAGCGAACGACCCGCCAATACCTGCTGGATGACAAGCGCGGAAACAAGGCGCGGATCACCGGAGTTTACTCTCCTTGCGCCAGCCGGCATCAGCCTAGGACCACGCCTTGCATGGAATGGGCATTCAGGAAATCGGCTGCGGACATGGCGCGTTTACCCGGCATCTGCAACTGAGTGATGCGTAGCACGCCATCACCCGTGGCAACGTCGATGCCCGATTTACCGCTGCGCAATACCTCTCCCGGCTCAGCGGCACACCCCTGCTTAAGCGGTTCTGCCTGCCAGATGCGCATTACCTTTTCCCCAAAGCGGCATTGGGCCACCGGCCATGGATTGAAGGCCCGTACCTTGCGGTCGATCTCTACAGCACTCTGCGACCAGTCTATCAGGCCCTCCTGTTTATCCAGTTTACTGGCATAGTTGGCCAGTTGGTCATCCTGGATTTCGGCCTGTAGCCGACCTGCAGCCATATCGGGCAGACAGGCCAACAGCGCCTGTGCACCCATCTCCGCCAGGCGATCGTGTAGCGAGCCACCGGTATCCTGGTCATGAATAGGGGTCTTCAATGTATATAGCATCGGCCCCGTATCCAGACCCGCCTCCATCTGCATGATGGTGACGCCCGTCTCCTCGTCCCCCGCCAACAGCGCCCGCTGTATCGGTGCGGCCCCCCGCCAGCGCGGTAACAGGGATGCATGGATATTGATGCAACCCAGTCTGGGTATATCCAAAACAGCCTGAGGTAACAGCAGTCCATAGGCCACCACCACCATCAAATCCGCTTTCAGATCGGCCAGTGCCTGCTGCGCACCCTCATCCTTGAGTGTCTGGGGCTGCCTCACCTCGATACCTGTCTCCAGGGCTAACGCCTTCACCGGACTGATGTGGACTTTTCTGCCGCGACCGGCAGGCCGATCGGGCTGTGTATAGACAGCCACCACCCGGTGTTGGGTAGTCAGCAGGGACTCGAGCGCAGTAGCGGCAAACTCCGGGGTCCCGGCAAAGACGATATTCAGTGGCTCAGACATAGGTTGTTGACCTGCTTTGATCGATATCGAAGGGTAGATTTGATAGCTTTGGGAACGGTGTCTCAGACAAACCCGCATTCACGGATGAAGATTGGATCAAGATGGGACTCCAGAGAAGGCTCAGATGGCCTGGTGGGCATTATCGCCAGGGGCAACTTGCTGTCGATTCTCCTTTTCCAGCTTCTTGCGGATCCGTTGTCGCTTGAGGCTGGATAGATAGTCCACAAACAATTTACCTTCCAGGTGATCCAGTTCGTGCTGAATACAGACCGCCAACAACTCTTCGGCCTCCATCTCAAAGGGAGCACCGTCGCGATCAAGGGCTCTCACCCGGATCTTGTTGGCCCTTTTCACCATTTCGTAAATACCGGGGACCGAGAGACAACCCTCTTCCATCTGCTCCTCGCCATCCTTCTCAATTATCTTCGGATTGACCAGACAAAGGGGCTCATTTTTCTCTTCGGAGAGGTCGATAACGACCACACGCTTGGCCACATTGACCTGGGTTGCAGCGAGTCCGATCCCCGGAGCTTGATACATTGTCTCAAGCATATCGTCAATCAGCCGACGTATAGAGTCGTCAACCTGAGCCACAGGTTTGGCCTTGTTGCGCAGTCGTGGATCGGGAAAGTGGAGTATGTCAAGAATCGCCATCTGTTTTTCCAAAATCTATAGTACAAATGCAAGAAATTGCGCTAACATTATGATCATACTGGAAACTGGTGTAGTGTCACAGACTGTTTTTTCACCAAAATCGTCATCGAGTATAGAACACAACTCATGGGAGATATCCGCAGTTGATCGCTAGCCAAGCCGAAGAATTTCCGCTTCGTACCCAAGGGAATAGTTATGTCATATCTTAACAACAAACTCATCGGAGTCATCAGCGGCCTGCTGCTCTCCTTTTCCTTAATTGCGGCTGAGCATGTCGCTCTCAATCCCTCTCACCCGGAACGTTACACCGTGGTCAAAGGCGATACACTCTGGGACATCTCATCGATGTTTCTGCGGGACCCCTGGCTGTGGCCGGAGGTCTGGTATGTGAATCCGCAGATCGAAAACCCACATCTGATCTATCCCGGCGATGAGATCCTGCTCACCTATCGGGACGGTCGTCCGGTACTTCAGCTGAATCGCAAAAACGCGCTTGGGCCCAGAATTCGGGCAACTCCCCTGGATCAGGCCATTCCAACCATCCCCATTGACGCCATAGCCCCATTCCTCACCAGACCTTACGTGGTCGACGAGAATGAGCTGGAGAAGGCACCCTATATCGTCCATTTTCTGGATGACCACATTGTAGGGGGTGCGGGGATCAGCTACTACGCACGCAGTATCATGGAGACAAGTCCCATCCAATACGCCGTGGTTAGACCGGAAAAGCCCTACAAAGATCCTGATACCGGTGAGATTCTGGGCTATGAAGCCCTCTATGTGGGCACTTCGGAGCTGAAACGAACCGGCGATCCCGCCAAACTGCTGCTTACCTCCACCGACATGGAAGCGATCATCGGGGATCGCCTGATCAAGGAACAGCAGGATGAACCACTGATCGATTTTCAACCCAGGGTGCCTGATTCGGCCATTGAAGGGCGTATCATATCAGTCCTCAACGGTGTCACCCAGATCGGACAGTACAACGTGGTGGTGCTGAACAAGGGTGCCAACGCGGGACTGGAAGCCGGCCATGTAATGAAGATCCTGCAGGGTGGTGACGAGGTGCGCGATATCGTCAAAGGCCGCGGTGAAACCGTCACCCTGCCCCTGGAAGAGGCCGGCCATCTGATGGTCTTTCGCACCTTCGAGAAGGTCAGCTTCGCCTTGGTGATGGATGCCACCAAACCCCTGCATGTTCTGGACTGGGTACGCACACCAGGCTCCTAAACCAATCTGAATAGGCCGTGTAGCATGGATGGTACACCTGGCACATCAGCTTCCGAGATGGAGGCCTGGCTGCTTGTCAGCCTGGCCTCCGGTATCGGCAGCCGCTACTTTCAGCGACTCTTAAACCACTATGGTGATCCGCAAGCCATCCTGGGCGCCAAGGGTGACGAGCTTAAACAACTTGGCTTACCACAACCGGCTATAGACGCCCTCTTGAGCCAAGACCGGAGCAGGATAGAGCCCTCCCTCGAGTGGCTGACACATCCTGACCATCAACTCCTCACCCTGAAGGACGAGGGCTATCCCTCCCTGTTACGGCAGATAGACGCCCCACCCCCCCTGCTCTTTCTGGTGGGTGACGAACAGCTGCTGCAACAACCTCAGCTGGCCATAGTCGGCAGCCGCAACCCGACCACCACGGGCCTCGATAATGCCCGCGAGTTTGCCAGCTGCCTGGCCGCGGCCGGCTTCTGCATCACCAGTGGTCTGGCCCAGGGCATCGATGGGGCAGCCCACCAGGGCGCGCTCAAGAGCGGTTCAACCATTGCCGTCATGGGTACAGGACCCGATCGTATCTATCCGGGCAGTCATAAAGGCCTCGCCCACCAGATTGCCGATCAGTCACTCTTGATCACCGAGTTTCCGCCAGGCACCCAGGCAAGGGCGGAAAACTTCCCACGTCGAAACCGAATCATCAGCGGCCTCTCCCTCGGCACCCTGGTGGTGGAGGCCACCCTGCAGAGCGGTTCACTGATCACCGCAAGACTCTCCGCGGAGCAGGGTCGAGAGGTGTTTGCCATTCCGGGATCGATTCACAATCCCCAGGCCCGCGGCTGTCATGCCCTGATCCGACAGGGGGCAAAACTGGTGGAGTCGGCCCAGGATATTATCGAGGAATTGGGTTCCCTGTTCGCAACACTTGAAAATCCAGTGGAAACACAGATACCTGGACAGACTTTAGAAATCGTAGAACGCGATGCCGACTATCAGCTGTTGGATCAGGCCCTGGGTTATGATCCGGTATCGGTTGACGAATTAATCACCCGAACGGGTTTGACCGCGGAGGCAGTTTCGTCCATGCTGCTGTTGCTCGAGCTAGAAGGTCATGTATCATCGGCTCCCGGCGGCTACTACTGCCGCACAGACAGATTGACATCCCGCCACAGCGGGAGAGAGAGCATATGAACGAGAACGTGGTCGATATTCTGATCTACCTCTATGAAAACTATATGGACGGCGAGCAGGCCCCACCATCCGATCAACACGAGCTTCGTGACGAGTTGATTCAAGCAGGCTTCCCTGCGGTAGAGATTACCAAGGCCTTTGATTGGCTGGATGAACTTGCCAATCACGATCAGTCTCAACATGGCGATACGAACCAATCCCACTCTCTGAGGGTCTTTACCGAAGAGGAGACCACCCGGCTGGATGTGGATTCCCGCGGTCTGCTGCTGTTTCTGGAGCAGAATGACATACTCACGCTAAACGCCCGCGAGCTTGTCATCGATCGGGCCCTGGCGCTCGATACCGCGATCATCACGGAAGAGGAGTTGAAATGGATAATTCTACTGGTATTGATGAATCAGCCCGGCCAGGAAGCTGCCTTCGCGCGGATGGAGGATATGGTCTATAACGAAGTCCCGGTATTCCTGCATTAGTAGCAGCAAACATTAAAAAAACTTGATTTCTTTCTCGCGGGGCGGTTCACTGTGCCGCGTTTTTCCCTTGAAACGACCCTAATATCGATGAATCTGGTTATTGTTGAATCGCCAGCAAAGGCAAAAACCATCAAGAAGTACCTCGGTGGCAACTTCGAGGTAATGGCCTCCTATGGGCATGTAAGAGACCTTATACCCAAAGAGGGGGCAGTCGATCCTGACAAGGGTTTTGCCATGAAATACCAGGTGATCGAACGCAACGATCGCCATGTTCAGGCAATAACCAAGGCCCTGAAAAAATCTGAAGCCCTCTATCTGGCAACCGATCCCGACCGCGAGGGCGAGGCGATATCCTGGCATCTCTCCGAGCTGCTCCAGCAACGTGGCAAGCTCAAGGACAAGCCGGTCTACCGGGTCGTGTTCAACGAGATCACAAAGAAGGCGGTGAATGACGCCATTGCCAATCCCCGCGAACTTTCCCATGAACTCGTGGATGCCCAGCAGGCGCGCAGGGCGCTTGATTATCTAGTCGGTTTCAACCTCTCGCCCCTGCTGTGGAAAAAGGTACGCAGAGGCCTCTCGGCAGGTCGCGTGCAGAGCCCGGCGCTGCGCATGATCGTGGAAAGGGAGCTGGAGATCGAGGCCTTCAAGGCGGAAGAGTTCTGGAGCATCGAGGCGGACTCGGAAAAGGAGAAACAGGGTTTCTCCGCACGCCTTACCCACTACCAGGGTGAAAAACTGGCGAAGTTCAGCATCACCGACGAGACAAGCGCCAAGGCTGCCGAGAATCAGCTGCTGGAGGCTGGCCGTAGCGGTCTGCAGGTGGTCAAGGTTGAGAAGAAACAGCGCAAACGCAATCCCGCGCCGCCCTTCACCACCTCCACCCTGCAGCAGGAAGCGGCACGCAAGCTGGGCTTTACCACCCAACGCACCATGCGCACTGCGCAGCAACTCTATGAAGGGGTGGACGTGGGTCAGGGCACCGTGGGCCTGATCACCTACATGCGTACCGACTCCGTTCACCTGGCGGATGAGGCATTGGATGAGATCCGTGACCTCATCAGCAATCGCTATGGCGCCGATCAGCTGCCTGCATCGGTACGTCACTTCAAGACAAAAGCCAAGAATGCCCAGGAGGCCCATGAGGCGGTCAGACCCACCTCTGTGCTGCGCATCCCCGAAGAGATCAAGGGTCACCTGACCAAGGATCAGGCAAAGCTGTACGAGCTGATCTGGAAAAGATCGGTGGCCTGCCAGATGATCCACGCCACGATTCATACCGTTGCCGCCGATCTAGCGTGTGGCGAGGGCAACCTGTTTCGGGCCAACGGCTCGGTTATCGCCAAGCCGGGTTTCATCACCGTCTACCAGGAAGGACTCGACGATGGGGCCAAGAGCGACAGCGATGAGAAACTGTTACCACCGCTGATCGAAGGCGAAACCCTACCGCTGAAGGCGATCCGCCCCGAGCAGCACTTTACCGAGCCACCCCCCCGCTACAGTGAGGCGAGCCTGGTGAAGGCATTGGAGGAGTACGGCATCGGCCGCCCCTCCACCTACGCCTCCATCATCTCCACCCTGCAGGACCGGGAATACGTGGTACTGGAGAAGAAGCGCTTCCAGCCTACCGACGTGGGCAGGGTGGTGAATAAGTTTCTCACCGAATATTTCACCCGTTACGTGGACTACGACTTCACCGCCAATCTGGAGGATGAGCTGGACGCCGTCTCCCGCGGGGAGGAGGACTGGATCCCGCTGTTGAGTAAATTCTGGGGCCCGTTCAAGGAACGGATCGATCATACCCAGGAGAATGTGAAACGCAGCGACGTCACCCATGAGGCACTGGACGAGACCTGTCCCCAGTGCGGCAAGCAGCTCTCCATCCGCCTCGGCCGTCACGGCCGCTTTATCGGTTGTACCAACTATCCCGAGTGCGACTACACCCGGGATCTGAATGCGGACACCGCGGAGAAGGAGGAACCGGAGGTCGTGGAGGGGCGCAACTGTCCCGACTGTGGCTCCGAACTGGTGATCAAGCGGGGCCGCTACGGCAAGTTCATCGGCTGCTCCAGCTATCCGACCTGTAAATTCATCGAACCCCTGGAAAAGCCGGAGGATACCGGCGTCAGCTGCCCCAAGTGCAACAAGGGCAAATTGCTGAAACGAAAATCCCGGCGCGGCAAGATCTTCTACTCCTGCTCAACCTACCCCGATTGCGACTACGCGGTGTGGAACGAGCCGGTGGCCGAACCCTGCCCCAACTGCGGCTGGCCGGTACTGACCATCAAGACCACCAAGCGCAAGGGCACCGAGAAGGTCTGCCCGCAGAAGGATTGCTCCTTCAGCGAACCTGTGACCGACGGCTGACATCAGCACGCAAATAAACACGAATAAACGCAAATATTACGTAGGGTGCGACTGGCCGCACCATTAAACCATCCGGAAACACCTTGCCACTCTGATGTTTGTGTATCGGTGCGGCAAGCCGCACCCTACGCAAGAAAGAACATTTCAAATTACCAAGCTCCAACGTGGAAACTCATACCTCTCTTTGCTGTTCTACATGCCGTTGCAAGTCACCACTATCAGAACGGAGGTGGCTGGCGTAGCTCTTTCGTAGCAGCGGCAGGGATGCCGCGATAGCCCCGTCAGCACACGGACGTGCTGTTGGGGCGGCGTAGAAAGAGCTACGCCAGCCACCGTGACTCCTTCTAATTCATACCAAGAACACGGAATGAGAAATGCAACAATTGCGTTCATTCGCGTTGATTTGCGGAATCAATCTTCTCCGCCACTCTCTGGTGAATCTCAGCAACTATCCCCACCGCCTCCACCATGTGATCGAAGGTGTGGCTCCCCCCCTCGAAACAGTGAATGTCACCGATCCCCCGATAGATCCCCTCGGCGATGCGGTAGTCGATCAGCTCATCCCCCTTGTCGAGCAGCAGGGTCGTGGGCACGCCATTGGCACTCGGTTCCACGGCAAATCCACGGGTAGCGGCCACCATCTCCGAGGATAGATAGTAGCGCTCGTCCTGGGCCTGGTTGTACTGCCAACCCACCACCTGCAGCAGCAACTCCCAGGGTCGCAGGGCGGGGTTGATCATCACCAGGTGGTGAATCCCCAAGCGTTGCGCCAGCCAGGCGCCGTAGAAGCCCCCCATGGAGCTTCCCACAATGACGCGGGGCTCATCGGCATTGCGCTCCTCTTGCAGCAGGGGCTGCAGACTATGGGTGAGTGTCGCCACCGCCTTCGCCGCGGTATGGGCGGGATAGGTGGGGGTGATGACCTTAAGTTCGGGCAGCGACTCCCTCAATACTGCCGCCTTACCGGAACTGCCGGCGCTGTTGAGCCCATGGAGATAGATAATCACAATAAATCGATAACAGCTGGTTGCAACAGTAATGCCGGAGATTTAAAGCCAGCACGATGATTAGGATATAATAGAACGAATTACATGGAGTCGCCCAAGCCATATGATCACGACTACGGATAGTTAACAATGAATGCTAGATTGTCAGATCGGATCAAGATGATCCCTAAGCATATACAAGAAGAAGGTGTGGCGAATTTTTTTACCCGTCAAACAGTGGCTGCACTACTCACAATCCTGGCTGTGTTACTGACTCCATTGAAAAAAGGGACAGATAGGGTTCCTTTTATCAGCTCTTTGGTAAGTTTATAGCGTCTGTAAACGAGTCACCGAAACCGGAACTGCTTGAGATAGGTTCAAGAAATGTTACTGGTGTGGTTTGGCGAGATGCGTTTCATTCCTCTGTTTCATATACTGGACTGGATATTCATCAAGGCGAGAACGTTGATGTGGTTGGAGACGTTCATGCACTATCCTCACATCTTCCTACTGAACATTACGATGCCGTCTTTTCGATATCTGTATTTGAGCACCTGGCGATGCCATGGAAGGCGGTGATAGAAATCAATAAGATCCTGAAACCCGGTGGACTACTATATGTATCCACTCATCCAGCCATACCACCCCACGAAATGCCCTGGGACTTTTGGCGCTACTCCATCGAAACTTTCAAAACATTGCTAAATGAAAGAACCGGATTTCTAATAATTGAGTCCATTGAAGGAACACCAGGCCGAATCATCTCACTGTCCCGCGATCGCACCACATCCAAAGTACATCTGGCACCTATTAACCAGAGTATCGCTGTACTGGCACGAAAAACAGCATTACCAGATCCCGGATTATCCTGGGATATCCCTATCACAAACATACTCCAGACAGACTATCCGAGGCATCAGACGATTTATTAACCCTTACAGCTTGCTCTCTCAACAACATCGCCGCCTTGGCCGAACCACCTGCGCTATTCAGACCGTGTAAGTGGACAATCATTTCTAACACTCAAATCGAAGTCCGCTCACCAGAATCGAACCAGTGTAGCAACTCACCAGGCAATGATCGCTTGACCCATAGCCCCAATCTCTGTAAGTTTTGCCGCCTGCCTCAGGTGCCCGGCGCAAGCCGGGTTAAACGGGAAGCAGGTGAGATGCCTGCACTGCCCCCGCAACGGTAAACAGATGAGGTGTCACAACAAGCCACTGTGGCTAAGACCATGGGAAGGCGTGACATCGGTTTAATCCAATCTGTGAGTCCGGAGACCGGCCTGGGCGATTCGATGTGTTGCGGCGGGCGGCATGGGGATCGCCGACCACATCGGCTCCACCCGGCTCCCAACGCACGCGCTTTTTCATCCAAAGACGCGGGTGTGCGTCATCGGGAGCTTATGATGGTTTTTTCAAAAAGAAGCCGGTTGATAACCACCGGTCTGTTACTCCTTCCCAGTCTACCGCTGTTTGCGGCCTCTGATCTGCCGACCATTGCCGTCAGCGCATCGCGCCACGACCAGGCGAGTATCGATACTCCGGCCAACATCACCGTCATCGATCGGGAGGAGATCGAACAGAGCGGTGCGCAAACAATACAACAGCTGCTGCAGTCCCGCAGCGGCATCCAGATCGACAGCCTCTACGGCGACGGCAGTAAAGCGGTCATCGACATGCGTGGCTTTGGTGCCTCGGCCCAATCCAACACTCTGGTGCTGGTGGATGGGCGACGCCTGAACAACACCGGCGACACCGCCGCCCCCGATCTCAACAGCATCGATCTGCGGCGTGTGCAAAGAATCGAGATCGTCCAGGGCAGCGCCGGTGTGCTCTACGGCAACCAGGCGGTGGGGGGGATGCTGAATATCATCACCAGGCCACCGAACACCTTCTCCACCAATATCTCGTTGGGCGTTGGCAGCTACCAGGGCCGGGAAGGTTATGTCGACATCGAAGACCGCCTGGATAACGGCCTGGCCTACCGCTTCTCCACCAAGCACCACGAGAGCGACAACTACCGGGACAACAACGAAACCGAGCGCAAGGACTACAATCTGCGACTCGACTACGACTACGCCAGCGGTGGCATCTTCTTCGAGCAACAGCGAACCGAAGAGTACCAACGGCTGCCTGGTGCGCTCTTCTCCGAAGAGATGGCACTGGACCGCACCCAATCGGTCTCAGCCTACGACGGCGACTTCGCCGATGCCGAGACCGACATCAGCCGCATCGGCCTGCAACAGAGTCTGGTCAGCCACTGGACCTTCGAGGGAGAGCTCACCTATCGCAAAGACGACCGGGAGTTCCAGACCAGCTTCCGCACCTTACCCGGCTCAATCAACACCCAGGATAGAACGGTGAAAGGTTTCAACCCACGCATCATCGGGCAGTTTCCCATCGCCTCCGGCGAGATGCAGTTGACCGCGGGCGCCGATCTTGAGCGGACCGATTACGAGCTGATCACCAGCTTCGCCCCCACCATCCTGGATCAATCGGTGGACGCGATCTACGCCCAAATCACTATCCCCGCCAACGAGAAACTCTCCATCACCGGCGGCCTGCGTCACTCCTCCATCGACAACCATATCGAGAGCTATCTCGGTATCGATCAGTTGGACGACAGTCAAACAGTTGGCTCCCTTGGTGCCAGCTTTCGCGCGACCGACGCCCTGCGCCTGTTTCTACGTGCAGACGAAAACTTCCGTTACGCCACGGTGGAAGAGCACACCAATCCCATCTTCGGCAATCCAACAGGATTGGAGAACCAGAGCGGTATCTCCTATGAGGCCGGGGCCGAGTGGAACCGGGATGGCTTCAGCACCAAGCTGGCCCTCTACCGCCTCGACCTGGAGAACGAGATCAGCTTCGACGCCAGTGGCTATAGCAACATCAACCTGGAGGACACCAGTCGCAAAGGGATCACCCTGGAAGCCAACTGGAAAATCGCCCCCGGTTTCTCCCTGGGCGGCTCCCTCAGCTACACCGACCCCCGTATCAGCGACGGTCCCTACGACGGCAACCGCATCCCCCTGGTGGCGGCGAGGACCGGCAAACTTACCGGCGACTGGCGCATCTCATCCCGGTGGAATCTCTTTACCGAAGGGATCTTCAGCAGCAAACGGGTGCTGGGCGGGGATTTCAGCAACAGCTATGCACAGCTCCCCGGCTACGGTTTGTTGAATCTCGGCTCCCAATTCAGCAGCGGCCCCTGGCGCATCGGCCTGCGCATCGATAACCTGTTGGACAAGGCGTACTCAAACTCTGGCGCGGTGGGGATGGACGCCAGCTTCACCAATCGAGAGGCCTATTTCCCGGCACCGGAGAGAAACCTTTGGCTGACCATCGACTACCACTTCGGCTAGCCCATGCGGACTAGCGCGATCGCCATAATCCTGATGCTCTGCTCAGGCATGGTTATCGCCGCCGGGCCACCCCAGCGGGTGGTCTCGGTGAATCTCTGCAGTGATCAGTTGCTTTTGATGCTGGCCGACCCCCAACAGGTGGCGTCGGTCAGTTTTCTCTCCCGGGATCCCGACAGCTCCTTTGTTGCAGAGAAAGCCAAGGCCTATCCGATCAACCACGCCCGGGCGGAAGAGATCATCCGATTAAACCCCGATCTGATATTGATCACCCCCCACGACAACCCCCGCCTGCACACGACCCTTAAACAATTGGGTTATCCGCTGCATCAACTCTCTCTCGGCAACCGGCTCGACACTATTCATACAGACATCCGCCAACTGGCCGCCCGGCTCGGGCAGGTCTCCCGGGGCGAGTCGCTTATTAGAGAGATGCAACAACGTTTACACACCGGAGAAGACAAAAACCCTCAACCACCCGGCGCCCTCTTCCTGCAACCCCGCGGCTACACCAGCGGCACCGACACCCTGCAGGACGAAGCACTACGACTCGCCGGCTGGCACAACCTGGCCGCACAACATGGTGTGAAGGGTTACACCCCTGTCCCGCTGGAAGAGATCCTCCGCTGGCAACCCGGTACCCTCTTCACCTCCAGTTTCAGCGAGTCGGGGGACTCCCTGGCGGAGCGACAACTGCGCCACCCCGCCCTGAAACGCCTGCTGGCGAAGCGGCCGATGGTGGAGATCCCCTTCAAGTACTGGATCTGTCCCGGCCCGATGCTGGCCGATGCGGTGGCCTTGTTGCGCCAGGCAAGAGAGGGCGTAGATCAATGAAGCACCACCATCCTGGCAAATACCCTGGACTGGACTTGGCGCAGTACCCCGATCAGGTAAATAACCTTCTCGTATCCCTAGCACCCCGTCATCCCGGCGAAGGCCGGGATCCAGATGCTACTGGTAGAGACTGGATCCCGGCATCCGCCGGGATGACGATGAGAGGGTGGTGCCAATGATCGCCGCCATGCGACAACACCGTCTGATCCTCTCCCTAGCGGTGGCCATCCTGATCACCGCCCTGTTCTCCCTCACCATCGGCAGCCAACCCCTGCCCCTGTTGCAGGCATTGCAGGAGAGCTTCAGCGACACACCCGGTGTCTACAGCCTGATCCTCACCGAGCTGCGCATCCCGAGAACCCTGGTGGCCCTGCTGGCCGGGGCCTCCCTCGGTCTCTGCGGCGCGGTGATGCAGGCCCTGCTGCGCAACCCCCTGGCCAGCCCCGGCCTGGTGGGCAGCGCCAGCGGCGCCGCCCTGGGGGCGGTGATCACCCTCTACTTCGGCGTCGCCGGCCTGTTCGCATACGCACTTCCTTTAGGCGGCATGGCGGGGGCCCTGCTGGCGACCCTCACGGCCTATCTCCTGGCCGGGCGCAACGGGGGCACCCTCACCCTGATCCTGGCCGGGGTGGCGGTCAACGCCTTCGCCCTGGCTTTGGTCTCCCTGCTGCTCAACCTGGCCCCCAGCCCCTATGCGGTGCAGGAGATCGCCCTCTGGATGCTCGGCTCCCTGGCCAATGTGAGCCGTAACGAGATGTGGATCCTGCTCCCCGGCACACTCCTGGGCTGGCTGTTGATCTGGCGCCAGGGCCGCCCCCTGGATCTCCTCACCCTGGGGGAGGAGACCGCCAGCTCCATGGGCGCCGATCTGGCGAATCTGAGAAAGCGTCTCTTTCTCGCCGTCGCCCTGGCGGTGGGCTCGGCCATCTCGATCACCGGCGCCATCGGCTTCATCGGCCTGGTGGTGCCCCATCTGCTGCGCCCCCTGGTGGGCTACCAGCCGAGCCGGTTGCTGGTCCCCGGCGCCATGGGCGGGGCACTGCTGCTGATGCTGGCCGACATGGGGGTGCGCCTGCTGCCGGTGCAGGGTGAGATCAAGGTCGGCGTGGTCACCTCCCTCATCGGCGCACCCTTCTTCCTCTGGCTGATCCTGCACCATAGAAGGAGGGGGGTATGACGCTGCTGAACGGCAAGGGCCTCTGCGTCACCCGTGGGCAGCGGCCGATCCTCAAGGGGGTGGAGATCTCCCTGCAACAGGGTGAGATGCTGGGCCTGATCGGCCCCAATGGCGCGGGGAAAAGCACCCTGCTCCGCGTTCTCGCCGGGGTGATCGAAGCCGATGCCGGTGAACTCGGCATCGATGGCGAGGCAATCGAATCGATCCCCCAATCACAGCGGGCACAACGTATCGCCTATCTCCCCCAGCTCAGCGAAATCGCCTGGCCCATGAGCGTGGAGCGGATCGTCGAGCTGGGACGCATCCCCCACCTTGAACCCTGGCAGGATCCGGGAGAAGAGGATCAAGAGATCATCGAGCGGGTAATCTGCCAGACCGATCTGCTGGCCTTCCGGGATCGCGCCTTCAACACCCTCTCCGGCGGAGAACAGGCCCGTGTCCTCCTCGCCCGCGCCATGGTCACCCAACCCGACATCCTGCTCGCCGACGAACCCGTCTCCGCCCTCGACCCAGCCCATCAACTCGATGTGATGAACCTGCTGCGCCAACACTGCGACAGCGGCCACTCGGTGATTGTCGTTCTGCATGATCTCAGTCTGGCGGCGCACTACTGCCATCGGTTGCAGCTTCTGCATCAGGGCACCACCCTGGCAGAGGGATCGGCGGAAGCGGTACTTAATGAGAAAAATCTGGCGGATGCCTATGACATTGCCCTGACCAAGGCCAATGGGAATGCGTTGAAACCCACCAGTCTGCCTTGGCGGCGACTGCACAGACCAGATTAATGGATAGCCCCCCAGAGCATTACCATGCAAAGGTATAGAGACCCTGTAGAACTGGAATTTTCTTCCTCTCGTTTTCAGTTTTGGCAGCTAACCGTGATAACCTGTGAACAACCATGGGAATCCTCTCTGGCAGGACGCTATTTCCAGCAAACCTGATCCGCGACTGCCAGTTATCTCACGATTCCCTGACGGGGAAAGAGACGAGAATATTTTTCCACGTAACACATTATTTGTGCCGTCCACATAATCCACTGTTAGTTTTGATCAAAAAGTAGAGATCTATGACCATCACGATAGGCATCATTACAATCATTTTAGGTCTCATTGGTTGGGTCGGACAGACATTAGCGGTTTTTAATAATGATTTAGCCACTAAGCTCGGTCTTTCCGAAACTGAAGAAGTTATGAATCCTACAATGCTTGCTTTCGAAAGATTCAGCATGGGAATAATGGATTTCTTGCTCATGTGGATTCTTCCTGTGTCAGGATATTTAATGATTATTGGTAATGCATGGTGGCCTGTATTTGCGCTAGTTGGGGGAGCTGTATATTTGTACATACCTGGCTGTTTCACTATAACTAGAATTGTTTTAGGGAAGCGTGGTCTGAAGATTGGAACAAGGTCAGCGCAGATCACAGCGTATGTTCTCGCGGTATTATGGACTGTAGATGCTTTGGTTATGATGAGTTTGGCTATTAACGAGTTAAACTTGTGATGAATTCTCGAAAATCAAAAAACTAACAATATACTCTAACGGACGCGGCATCGCCGCGCCTCTAAGCTTAGCGTTGGGCGTCATAAACAAGAAAATGAATACATTCGTTATTTTACTAAGAGGCATTACACCTACTGGAAAAAACAAGGTTCTGATGGCACCGCTGCGTGCGGCTCTTACAAAAGCAGGACTAAAAGACGTACAGACATATATACAAAGCGGCAATATTATCGCCCTATCCAGTCTCACTTTTAATCAGATTGAAAATCTAGTGCATGACGTTATCCATAAAAGTTTTGGCGGAGACATCGCTGTTCTAGCAAGATCACCAGGTCAGTTTTCTGAAATCTTGAAGTGCAATCCGTTCAAAGAAGAGGATGGAAAGAGACTTTATTTTTCGCTGCTTGCAACAGAACCGGACAAGAAGCTTTTAAAAGAATTTCTATCTACAAATTTTTCGCCTGACCAGGTGCGGTATGTGGGAAACACGATATACACTTTATATGCAACCAAACATAGCGACTCAAAGTTCAACAATAATTATTTCGAGCGTAAACTGAAAGTCACAGCGACCACCAGGAATCTTAATACTATGACCAAACTCGTCTCCATAGCGTCTGCCCAACGAGGCGCTACAGCCGACGCCAATAAACGGCGCGACTGAGCTTGGTCATTACAACCTGAAAAGGCAATGCTGAACCACACAACCAAGCAGATCATTTTGCTCATTTTTCTTTTGCTATCGAGCAATGTATTGGCAAATGGCGTCGAAAGAAAATTCATAGCTGCAGGTCTTATCGATGTGAATGCCATCGATAGCTCAATCAAGGTAGATCTTGTTAACTCGGATCCCAGGAAAAACTTCTTTGAAGCAGACTTCTATGGCGGGCTGAATAAAGCTTATCTTAGAAGAAGCATTGCTGTTATGCTATCCAAAGCGCAGAGTATACTAAAGAAAGCTCAACCAACTTATTCTCTTCAGGTGCTTGATGCTGCACGCCCAAGATCGGTTTCTCGTGCAATGTATGAAAAAATGCAAGGCACAGGTTTTGAAAGGTATGTTGCAAACCCGGATAAAGGCTCAATGCATAATTATGGTATCGCTGTAGATATCACAATCATTGATGAGAGAGGCAATCAACTGGATATGGGGCCCAGCCCTTTTTATAGGAGTCACGCCAAGATTTATTGGCAGTATTTTCTGAAACAGATAGGCATGGGTGTATCTGTAGATCAACAAGAGAATCGCGATCTATTGAAGCAAACAATGGTAAAGGCGGGCTTTTATCCACTATCTCATGAATGGTGGCATTTCAACGGTATGACGAAGAAAGATGCCAGAAGCACATATTCAATTATCGAGTAAGGCTATAACAAACAAGGCAACTCGGACTCCAGTCCTGAGACGCCCAGGTGAACCAGCACCACCTTGCTATACGCGAGTATATGGTACGTAGGTAGCAATGAGAATCGGGCACTATTTTTCAATCAAGCAAATCCCGACTATCGAAATCGCGATAGTATGGCTTGTATCCATAGTGCTTGCGGCCACACTCTGGTTCCAAGTGCTCGAAGCCGGTAACCGCTTGCGGGAGGCCGCCCTCGATCAGGCAAGTCTTCGCGCGCATCAGGTCAATATTGCAATTGGCAATCAGGTCACCACCCTTTTTGAGGTTGTCGATCACGCCTTATTGGAACTCAAACAAATCTATGCATCGAACAACTCCGCCCAATTCGAGACGGCGGTGCGTCTAACAGAGGCCAGGTTGCCTGTTGGATCACTGGTTCAGGTTGCGATAGCCGATACGTCGGGCGATGTCACCTATTCCAACCTTGGCCTGAAGAAGAAGGTAATGATTGACGACCGAGCCCATTTCAAGGCGCATTTGGGTGAGCACAAAGATCGATTGTATGTCAGCAAGCCTGTTTTCGGCCGTGTCTCGAAGAGGTGGAGCATCCAGTTTACCCGGCCGATTCTGCAGGAGGGGCGGTTCATCGGTGTCATGGTGTTGTCGATTTCTCCCTCCTATTTGCAGATGGCGCTGACCAAGATTACCCTTGAATCGGACGATGCCGTGGCGATTCTGCGTGAATCCGGCGAATACCTGGCCCGTAACAGAAACCAGGGACAAGTGCTTGGAACCTCCGCGGATCCAGCTTCCCCGTTTATCGGGCCAGAGGCAGCCATGAGCGGCACTTTCACCGCACCCGCCTACTTCGATAAATTGACACGCCTCTATTCCTGGATGCGATTGGCCGACTACCCGGTAACCATCGTGCTTGGGTTAAGCGAAAACGCCGTCCTCAAACCAATCGAGGAGAGCAACAGCAAAGATCGCCGGAATGCGGTCGGCGTCATAGCATTATTGGCCGCGTTTTCTTTCGGAATCTCTTACATGGCGCTAAGAGCGGCGAAACAGAGGGAGCTTGTACAGCGCTCAGAACAGCTGATGCTCGCCGCGCGGGTTTTCCAACACAGCTACGAAGGATTCATTGTCACGGACGCCAAAAATGACATCGTGGAAGTCAATCAGGGTTTTACGGATATCACAGGATTCAGCCGGGAAGAGGTGATAGGTAAGAATCCCAGCATTCTCAGTTCGGGACGTCAGACAAAGCATTTCTATGAGGATCTGTGGCACTCCCTAATATCGAATGGTTACTGGCGTGGTGAGATTTGGAATCGCAGAAAGGACGGAGAGATATATGCCGAACTCCTGTCGATCTCCGAGGTTCAAGATGAGAATGGTGAGGTATCGAATTACATCGGGGTGTTTTCCGATATCAATCAGATTAAACGCCGCGAGGCTGAACTAGCGCTTCGTGCGGATCACGATCCACTCACCGGGATACCCAGCCGACGCCTGGCCCTTGACCGGTTGCGCCAGCTCATCTCCATTTTCAGCCGCTCGAATCAACCCCTTGCCGTATGCTACCTGGATCTTGACAGGTTCAAGCCGATTAACGATCAACACGGCCACCAGGTCGGCGATCAGGTCCTGATAGAAACTACCCAGCGTATACAGTCAAATCTGCGTGCCGGGGACACAGTCGCGCGCATGGGAGGAGATGAGTTCGTTCTCGTCTTGGTGAATTATCATTCTGCCGATGACCTGGCGCATGCGGTGCAACGCGTGCTCGATGCTATTGCGATGCCGATTCAAATCGAGAATGTTCAAGTAAACGTGACCGCTAGCATAGGCGTGACGTCCGTTCCTCCTGATGAGCATGATGCCGAGTTGCTAATCCGACACGCCGATCAAGCAATGTATATCGCTAAGGATAGTGGTAAAAATCGTTATCATATTTTCACCCCGGAAAGTGACTAAATAAAAGGGGTCTGAACTTCCCTTTTACCCTGTGGCCCGACCTGATTCAGGCAGTACTAATTGACCCTAATGTGACCGCCATCCCGGTTCCAACAATGATCTTCCATGAGAATTAAAGTCCTGATATAGGGTGTTAGACACGATACCACAGATGGAGATGTGCGTATGTCGAGGCGAATACCAATCGGACTGGTTTACATTCTACTGATATCAGGTTGTGGTGGCGGTTCTGGTGGTGGCGGGGGTAATGCACCACTCGATGAGACAGACACCTCCCCACCCAGCCTTTCGAGCCCTACACCGCCCCTGTCCAGCGTGCTTCCGACAGGTACGACCTCTACCAGCCTTGGCGTCACGACGGATGAAGCATCCGTATGTCGCTATGCCGACACGGCCGGTACCGACTATGCAGCCATGACCGGCACTTTCACCAACACAGAAACGACGTCCCACTCGACCGATCTGACAGGTCTCGCGGACGGTAATACCTATAACTACTTTGTCAGGTGTCAGGATAACGCAGGCAACATCAACACCGGCGACTTCCCGATCAACTTCTCCGTCGCCAGCTCGACAGGCGACAACCAGCCCCCGGTGCTCGACCCCATTGCCGACATCAGCGTTGCCGAGGGAGAGACCGTGGCCTTCAATCCGACCGCCAATGACCCGGATAACGACCCCCTCAACTATAGCTATTCAGGCTGGATGACAGCTAACAGCTACACCACCCAGACAGGCGATGCCGGTACACATAGCGTCACGGTGACCGTCGACGACGGACACGGGGGCAGCGACAGCCAAACGGTGACAGTAACCGTGCTTGCTACCCAAGCGGTTCCACTGATCGCTTACGTCAGTCCCAGCACCACAAACCAGACCATCCGCACCATCCATCCGGACGGATCCCATGACACCCTGCTGTGGCAGGTACCCGCCCAGGTGGCAGCGGTAGACGGCATCGCACTGGGCGGTCTCAGCTGGCGTCCCGACGGCGGTGAGCTGGCCTTTGACAGCGGCCACGACTGGCAACGCTCGCTCAATATCCGCGACCTCTATGCCGTCTCTGCGGACGGACAGAACCTGCGCCGCATTAGCCGACCCCCGTTGCCGGAGGCTTACGATCAATATCCCCAGGGGACGGTCAGGTTCACCCTGGACATGATCGAACATGGCGACATACAACTCTATATCGAGGGTATGGACGAGCCCTATTCCTATTTCACAGATCTGGGTCAGGACTGGACTTTCACCCTGACCCTGGCGGACTTCGGTGATAATCACCGTCAATACATGCGTATCTGGGACCTGGACCCACTCCAAGAGCCCTGCAATTTCAGCGAAGCGGGATGGGTGGACGTGGTACCCGGCACAGTCACCGAACGCGGCGAGGTGTTTTTCAATATCACCTCGGACGTCACCTGCCCGGTGCTCTTCTCCCCCTCCTGGACCCATGACGGCAGCGCACTCAATTACCTCTACCAGGAACCGGAGCACTCCGACCCGGAGAACAACCTCTGGCAGGTTCCCCATTCCCCCCCTGTGGGCACCCTCGGCACCCGGCTGCTCGATCTACGCAACTATATCAACAGGGGAAAGCCTTACCGCATCGTTAGTGGGCCGACTGCCGAAACGTCGGACGAGCTCTTTTTTCTCGAGACAAGGGCCCTCAGCGATGTGATCTATTACGCCACCGCCTCGGATGCGTCGAACCATGTCGCCCTCGATCTGGGTCTCTGCCCGCAAACGACATGCGATATCCTCGATATTGAATGGGCACCGGATGGGTCGGGCGTGGCATTCTCCCTCTATGAAGACGACTTCGACTCCGCATCAGGCGCTATCTACTACATTGAGTTTGCCAGCGGTTTGATCTACGAGGTCATCCGCTTACCCAATGAAGCTATCGGCAATTTCACCATTTCGCCGGATAGCAACAGCGTCGTCTTTGAGCGAGCCCCGAGACTTGATGACGCGCTCGATACTGGCAGGTTCGGACCCAGACTACTCTGTCCATGCGCATTGTGGATCATGGACGTTGACGGTTCTAATCTACGCATCTTGGCCGAAGACGGCCGTCAACCCGCATGGCGACCAAACAACTGACACCGTCAAGTAAATAGTGAAGTAGATGAAATAGGGGGCTTTAGTCTGACACCTTTTCTCTAAACTCCACCAACCGACAAAAGAGAAAATATTGGTGGCCGGGCATTCGCCCGGCCAGTTAGCAGAATCAGGTCTCAGCCGGAGATTCGCGGCGTTGGTTATCGTTTTTTAAAAGATTCCAAAATTGCTTTGATCTCACTGAGCTGTTTATCTGTAGGCGGGATATTTGAAGTGATGGTCAATAGTAAAGAGTTGTCGTCTTTAAAGTGCCCGGCATATTCATGCGTGCCGATCATCGGATTGGTGAAACGCGTACTCTCGAATCTGCTGCTGAGCTCATGCTTGGCACGCTTGCAACCAGGAATGACAGAACAGCTGGTCTTTCCCTGATTCTTACCCAGGGAGACATTCAATTTGTTTCCATAGGCATAGAGTGTCACATCCTGGGGGTTAGCCCCCATCTTGCGGCATTTCCAACCTTTTGGAATCGCAACGCTGAAAGCGCTTGTGGAGCAGTCGGCGGCATCCGCCGACCCACCGGCAGCTGCGGGCATGCCGGGCATACCCATTTTGGAGCCACCCTTCGAGCCCATCCCTGCGACACAATCGTTCTGATACCTATTCATAACCTGATCCTGCAACTCTATGCTCTTATCCATTTCCGGATATTTCTTCGCCAACGCATCCATACAGGCCGATCTGGGGGGAACGCCGCATTTACACATGGCGTCTGCCACTTCATCAACAATATCCGAGCTGGCAATGCCGGGCAGTAATAGTGCACAGAGGCTGAGCGTTATTGTCCTTATCATGACAGTTTCCCCTTAAAATGGATTTTGAAGCGATAATTATCTGTATCTGAGAGGCTAGTTATTCCGTCGGCTCTAATGATTCAATGTTGTTGACCGTGTGAGTAATATTATCATGCGAGTTATTGATTATGCCATTCACTTGGTTAGCGTGACGGTTCGGTTCAAATAGAAAACAGGAGCACCCAATAGCATAGACAAGACCAGGAACGAGTCTGGGTTGGTCACACAAGGCAACCCTGTTTCAGCCACAGGGTCTTTATCTGTCTATACTTTCCTGCGCTTGAATTGCTCGCACAACCCCAGGTATTCCTTAGTGCTATTCGGCATTGAAGTTCTCGCCCTGGTGATGTCTGCAATCAGCTCGACACCCTGTTCGAGCATGTAACGGGTATCGAATTCATCGAGGATACCCTTGCCGGTTTCAACTTCCACTTGTTCGGCCGTATACCCGGTAATCGCCTCCCCCGCCACGACAAACTCAACCCAGGCGTCGAAGATGTCAGGGTCGGTTCTGAGGGTTTCACACTTGCGCCGCGCCATGCAGGCGTAGTGCCTGATCAGTGCCGTCATCTCCCCAGACCCCTGGTTGTTCCGCACGCATCCGATCATGTGTTCGGCAACCTCATCGATATTACGCATGGTGAGGGCAATCTTGACGTAGCGTGACTGATAGAAATCCTCGATCGACATGACGAAAGCTTTAAATGGTTCGCCCCAAAGTTCGTCGATTCCGGCGCTACCATTACGGTGACGGACCAACTTGCCCAGCTCCAGCGCCTCCTGCAGGCACTCACCGCAGGTGCGCATCAGGTCATTGTCGGTTTTTATATGCACACCGCTGGCTTCCAGCTCAACCAGCTGGTTGAAGATATCCGCCGCGCGATTGAATAACGCGCCTGCCAACATCGCACCCCTGACCCGCTTTTTGGCGGGATCGGTTTCAGCCTGGTACTCCGCACGGACCTTGTCCAGCAGGCGCCCAGGGATATTGATGCCGTGCTCCATGTGGTTGAACAGGCGGCGGGTGAGGGATTGGATCAGCAGTTTTTTATCAGTCAGGCTGTCCACCGGCGCATGGTAGCGCTTGATCCAGTAGCCGTCGTAGTAAATGCGCTCCACACCGTTTATGACGCTCAGGCTGCCGTTTTGCGGAGTTTCGTCATTCATGCTGGTTATATAAAATAATCTTCTACAATGAAAATATAATAATAACGCAGGGGTGTAAAAATAATAGAATATTTCAATATCATTTGTTGACCCGAGGGAAATAAACAGGTCACAGACACCTTTATCTTCTACATAGCACACTGCCACTAACGCGCTGAAGCCAAGGGAGGCATGAACCATTACAATCGTTGCTAACATCACTATAGCCTTGGTGGCGGCGCTCCATTTATGCTTTCTTGTGCTCGAGATGTTCTTGTGGGATAGACCTGTAGGCCTGAAGATCTTCAATCAAACGCTCAAGCAAGCTCAAACCTCTAAGGTACTGGCGGCAAATATGGGTCTGTACAATGGATTTCTTGCCGCGGGGCTAGTCTGGGGACTTTCCCTAGGCAGCGCCGGCATCGGAGTCCTGACTTTCTTTTTGTGCTGTGTGCTTACAGCCGGACTTTTCGGGGCGTTTACTGTCAGCCGAAAGATTCTCTATGTTCAGGCTTTGCCTGCGGCAGTGGGCTTGATGCTGCTGTGGTTTCAGTAGTTATGCGCGAACAGAATCTGCTCTCTGACGAAAATTGTGGGACAGGATAAGGAGCAATTGGGGACACCAATTTTAACATTTAGAGTATAAGTCTTTGCTTTTGAGATTCGGTAATATTATGTTCGATTCTATCTGATGTACGCTCCCCAGGAATAACCATGAAAAGAGTGCTCATTCTCCTGCTGTTCTTCAGCGCAAACCTCAACGCCACCAATGGCTATTTTTCCCACGGCATCGGCACTAAAAGCAAGAGCATGGCAGGGGCAGGAGTATCCCTTGGGGAGGATGCGGCGAGCGGCGCGTTGAATCCCGCCAATCTGGTATTGGTGGGTGGGCGATTGGAGTTGGGTGGTTCCCTGTTTCTGCCAGACCGGGGCTTTCGTGCCAATGACGACGCGACGGGACCTGTACAGATCGCCCCCATGACTTACGACAGCGAAAACAGTCTCTTTCTCATTCCCCAGTTCGCCTATAGCCGGCAGTTGGATGAAGACAGGGCGATCGGTGTCGCGCTTGTGATGAATGGACTAAATACGGAATATGATGACGAGATATTCAGATATTTCGAGCGCCCCGGCTGGGAGGCAACGGCCCCAACCGGTGTCGACCTCTATCAAATGGTACTCCATCTGCCCTACTCCCACCGGATCTCTGACAGCCTGGCGCTGGGTGTCGCTCCGATCCTTGCCATGCAGGCCTTCAGGGCGAAGGGATTGGACCCCTTTGGCGCGGTCTCCATCTACCCCGACGACGTGACCAATAACGGCTTTGACTACTCCCACGGCTTCGGACTCAATCTCGGCGTCAACTACCGGCCTGTGGATGGGGTCGCTTTGGGCCTGGGTATTCAGTCCAGATTGAGGATGAGTGAGTTCGACGACTACCGCGGTCTGTTCGCGGAACAGGGCGATTTTGATATACCCGCCAGTTTCCAGGCGGGGGCATCGTTTCGCCTCAGTGACGATCTGCAACTGGCAATCGATTACCAACGCATCTACTACAGCAACATAGCATCAGTCGGCAATCCTAATGATATCCCGTTACTGGCACCGATCCTGGGTGCCGATGACGGCATCGGCGGTGGCTGGCGGGATGCGAAGGTGTTTAAGGCCGGTATCCGCTGGCAGTACGATCCCCAAACGGTTCTGCGGGCGGGCTACAGCCACGGTAACCAGATCATTCCTCCAAACCAAGCATTGCTCAATATTCTGGCGCCGGCTGTGGGGCGGGATCACTACAGCTTCGGATTAAGTCGTCAGCTCTCGGCGCAGCACGAGATCACACTATCGCTGACATACTCACCCAAAGAAGAGCTCAAGGGCACTAATCCTAACACAAGTGGACAGACCGGCACCCTCTATATGGAGCAGACAGAGCTTGAGATAAGCTATGCATGGGTGTTCTGAGACGTTCAGGCATATGCTTGACAGCAGGCCCATCAGATGGATACAGGTAGGTGTAAATTCAAAGGATCTTTGATCTCACCAACTTGGTTTTGAAGGAACATAAATCATGAAAATTGCTCATAGTTGGATTTTGCTATCGGCCATTTTGTCTATTACGCTTGTCCTATTGGCACCTAGAGCACTCCCTGTTGACGGCAGATTGGCTGAAGGGTTGCAATTAGATAGTGAACTTCAACTACTCGAAGAACTCCTGCAACAAGAGACAGTAAGCAGAGAGCTATTGCAAAATAGATATAATGATCTGCACAGAATTCTAAAGCCATCTGTTATCAGAGCACAGATTGAAGGAATTCCAAAACTATTTATCCTTTTGTCGTTGCTAGGATTAAACAGCATAAATATATTGGTAGCGATTGGCCTTCTGCTTGGAAAACCTAACAATACAATTGCCAGTGAGACTAAGCTTGATAGTAGCAAATCGAACCATCAAATAATTCCACAAACACCTTACAAACTATGTTTTTATTATTTATATCTGGCCTTTGCATTAACCACTTTGACCGCCGTATTTCTTCTAGTCTTGGGCTATACCTTTTTCGGCGGAATAGTGATCGCAGGCTCGTTAGTTTTACTCGCTTTTGCTATTGTAAAAACTCGACACATTTTCCGGTGAAGTTAATATACCGGGGGCACTCACAAATTGCATGTATTGACAAGCGCTCGCGAATAATTAGCTTTCAATATCGGCTCTAATGTCCTCTTGGTTTCGGGGGCCGTCAAGGCAAGGTCGGCTAATATTAACATGGCGATCAGCAGTGAGATAGCCAACAACTTGCACTGAGCTGTTACGGTCGTGCGATAGAGAACATATTGACTGACCAGCAAAGCTGGCAGCATTTACTAACGATGAGAATCAAACAACCTAAATTATCCCGAATGTATCACTCACTGATCTGCAACTGTAATGGTGCGACCATCCGCAGACACTTCCAAGTCAATTTTCTGACCATTGACTGTGCCTTCAAATTCATAACTAACAACTTTCATGCTTGCCGAGTGAGACGCTTCTATTTTTGTCGGAATAAACCCGGATATTTTGCTTTCTATGGCTTTGGTGATCGCGCCTGGCACCATTTCGATGGGAAAAATAACTTCAACCTCTTCGAATTTACCATCCGGGAAGACATCGAACTCTGCCTGATGGCCGTCTGACAGTTTACCCTGAACTTCATAAACCATGGTTCCATCTGCTTCAGTCTCAGTATTTGCAGTCAACAGGGTGGCTTTTTCGAAACGACGCTTAATCACACTTATTACTGTTTCCGGCACTTCCGACAAGGCGATCTTCTTCTCTTTTCCGGCAAAAGCTGGTTGGGTTGACAATACAAGAAAGGAAACAATAGATATGACTAACGCTCTCATGGTAGCCTCCTTAACCGAAAGTTTTCCTGAAGTCATCACGAAGCACATCCAGGAATTCCTTGAGTGAACTGAATGTGGTGTCCAGATCAGTGTAGTGAAAATCCAACTGGTCAATGGCTCGGTGTTGTTCTGATTCGGCTTCTTTTCTCAACTCAGCCTTCAAGACGGCCAGTTTCGTCTCCAGTTCGTCAATTTTTTCTTCCAGGGCCTGCTTATGTGTCTGTATATCTGACATTTCGATAACTCCTTTGATACTTAGAACAGCAGCTCGCTGGTGCCAATTAGAATTAGTGGAAGAATGATAAATACCAGCAGCATATAGCCAGCCACATACAACTTGTTCTTCTGGGCCAATACGGAAAGGGTCTCTGCGGCTTTAATCGGTATATCTCGCAACAGCGGAATTCCGTAGATCACTATCACACCAATCAGATTATAGAGAAAATGGATCAAGGCTATTTGCAATGCAAAAATTGCATTGACACCAGTAACAGCCGTTGCCGCAAGCAGCGCGGTGATTGTAGTACCGATATTTGCTCCCAGGGTGAACGGGTAGACCTGACGCAACGTGAATACGCCACTCCCCGCCAAGGGAACGATCAAGCTGGTGGTGGTTGACGAGGATTGAACCAACACCGTAATGAGTGTACCCGAGGTGACACCGGAGATCGGTCCACGGCCGACGGCGTTGTGCAGGATATCTTTTGCTTTACCGACCATGAGCACTTTAAGGATCTTTCCAATGGCGGTAATCACAAAAAAGATCATCGCGATACCTAGAACAATCAGCACAATACCTACTATCAGATCTGATAATCCGATACCGCTAAAGGTATCCTTGAGAAAATTCAACGGTGGCTTTACCAAAGGCTTAATAAAGTTGAAACCTTTGACCGACATCGACTCTCCACCCACCATCAGGTTGGCCATGTAGGCCCCCATTTTCTCCAGGAAACCAAACATCACCTCAAGCGGGAGAAATATCACTACGCTCAGTACGTTGAAGAAGTCATGTATTGTTGCCGCTGCGAATGCGCGCCGGAAGTCCTCTCCCTGTCTCACCATACCCAGCGATACAATAGTATTGGTAACGGTGGTACCGATATTGGCGCCCATGACCATTGGAATTGCAATTTCCACTGGCATTCCACCAGCCACCAGACCCACAATAATGGATGTGACCGTACTTGAAGATTGGATCAGTGCAGTTGCCAGGACACCGATAACTAGTGCGGTAATGGGATTACTGGCAAATTCAAAGAGTTCTTTTGCTTGGGGACCAGCGGCCATTTTGAAGCCGCTTCCGATCATCCCTACCGCAACCAAGAGAAGATAAACCAGGAAAGCAATGCTAATCCACTGTTTCCAATTAGATGACCCTGCCGTAGCAGAGCTTTGTGCTACTGCTTCGTTCACAGCGCTCTCCTTTCGTCCGTATCAGAATGTTGAGTGGGTACAGCAGGCTGCATGCTACATTTTTTTGATGACACCACTATTACATGAAAAAATTGAATGGTGACTTTTTAGTGAAATGCATGAAATCGATACTTCAAGATCAACCATATAAAAACTCTTTTAAAACTAAGGCATAGCCTCATTACCTCCTCTCTATCACCTACTTTGCATACCGCCACTGGTCCAGGAACAAAGCCCTCGCTCAATCGCGACAACTAAATAGCACAGCGATAAAGTAATAATCAAAATCGGGATTTTAGCTTGCTAAGACTGTAAGGAGTTTCAGGAAAAAAACGATTGATATCTCGTACTACCCGCGATCCGGGTCTCGTTTTATCCCTATAAACCCTTCATATGTTCAGACTGAACTGATAGCCTCTGGATGTCGATGAGCACGCGCGTGCAAGGATTACGATCATGACCAAGCTGCAAACACGCCGACAATTCATTCGCAACACTGGGTACGTCGCCATGGGCATTGCCTTCATGGGCTGTGGCTCCGAGGATTCCGATCCACCCGCCGATGACGAAACACCCGACGACGGATCAACCAACAACCAGGCGCCCGTGTGGAGCACGATTCCGGCCCAGACCTGGACCGTGGGTGTTCCCGTCTATCTCGATCTCAACGACTATGTCACCGATGCGGATGGCGATGCGCTGACGATTTCCCTCGACAGCGCTCTGCCGAACGGTGTCACCATCAACGACGGCGTGATCAGTGGCACCCCCTCCACAGCGACCGCATCGACCTCGTATGCGGCAACCGCCGATGACGGAAATGCCTAGGAGACCCAATCCGTTATAGATATTGAATCGGGCCAGGTAAACAGCAGCCACTCTCCTCTAGTCCCACCCTCTTTAATTTAACGCCTTGCCACTCCATCAATTGCATCAATAAGGATCACGCGTTTTGGCCTGTCATTGAGACAACCCATATCCAGATTCAGGGTGCCCGGACTGTTTTCGATATTCCATCTGATATTCAGGCCGGGATCAGCATGGAACTGACCGCCCATATCTCAACATCGGTAAAGGGAATGATATGCGAAACAGGATAAAGAAACTGAACAGCATTTATTCCACAACATTCAGGGAAATCTATCAATCCGGCAACAGAGATCCTTAACGTGGGAAAAGTAAGCGGTACCGACTCAACAGCGTCGCAAAATAAAAAGTGCAACCGCCAAAAAATGATAAAGGTCTCATTTTTCCTGTAATACCCTTTTTATACCCGGTCGTAACTGGTAGCTTCAGGGAGTCGATGATCACATGCGCACAAGGATGACGAACATGAGCAAGCTGCAAACCCGTCGGGAATTCATTCGCAACACCGGGTACGTCGCCATGGGCATTGTCTTCTCGGGCTGTGAACCCGGAGCGCCCGTATGGAGCACGATTCCACCGCAGACCTGGACCGTGGGCGATCCCGTCCATCTCGATCTCAACGACTATGTCACCGATCCGGAAGGCGATGCATTGACATTTTCCCTCGACAGACCCCTGCCAGACGGTGTCACCCTCAACGGTAGCGTGATCAGTGGAACCCCCACCACAGCGACCGCATCGACCTCGTATGCGGCGACCGCCGATGACGGAACCGGCTAGAGGACGATCGATAGAGCATACAGGAGTACACGATGGCAAGTTCAACACAAAGCTTCACAATTAACGTCATGCCCGCCGATGGCGACCAGAACGAGGCGCCCGTGTGGAGCACGATTCCGGCGCAGACCTGGACCGTGGGCGTTGCCGTCCACATCGATCTCAACGACTATGTCACCGATCCGGATGGCGACACACTGACGATTTCCCTCGACCAGGCACTGCCAGACGGCGTCACCCTCAACGACGGTGTGATCAGTGGAACCCCCACCGGAGAGGCCGACGCGGCTTCCTATGTGGCTACCGCCGATGACGGGAATGCATAGCGGACGATCCATAGAGATACAGGAGTTACACCATGGCAAGTTCAACACAGAGCTTCACGATTCGCGTCTTACCCGCCCTTGGTGACCAGCTGGATCTGCCGCTGTACGACACCTCGAAGATTGAATACCTGGGAGGCTTTGCACTACCCAGCGGCAGCGGAAGCGTTGGCGGGCAGGCCCACGATGGTTTCCAAGGCTCACCGGATCAGGGCGGTGGCGGCATTGCCTACAACCCGGCGAACAACTCCCTGTTCCTCACCGGATCGACCACCAACAATGATCGCGTGAACACCATACTTGCGGAGATATCCATCCCCACACCCAGCCTCTCGGCCCCGTACAATACGGCCGGCATGCTGCAGAGTTTCACCTTGGCCTGCGGATTGAACCGTCAGGCCCAAGTCAACGACGGGCAATACGGCAACGGCGCCCCTGTAACGGGTATGCTGGTCTCCAATGGCCGGTTACTGATCACCGTGGCGGGCCTCTACATCAACGATCCCACATCCTCCTGCATGTTCGTTCGGCCGAGCCTCGACCTTTCAGACGACACCGTGCTGGGACCCTATCGGGTCACGAATGTGAACCAGCGCATCGTCGGCAACGGCATGGGCTGTGAACTCCCGCCTGAGTGGCAGAGCGTGTTCGGCGGCTACCAGGCCATCGTCGGTGGCGGCGGCAACCTCTCCCTGATGAACAACGCCGGCTACGGCCCAGGCTTCCACTTTTTCAACCCAGACGATGTCCAGGGGAGCACCAGCCAGACGGTCCCGGGTGTGAATGCCTGCTACTACACGGACATCGCCGGCAGCGGCTATCCCTTCACCCCCGGTTACGAGAGCGATGTGTGGAACGGCATGAGCACCCATCGAGGCACTATCGTCCTGCCCGAGACACGCACCTTCATGGCCTACGGCTGTGGCGGCAGTGACGCCTTCTATGACACGGGTGGCGCGATCACAGGCAGCTGGCAGGGCACCTACGCAACCGGCGGCACCATGAATGACAGGTTCTATCTCTACGACGCCCGCGACCTCAAGCAGGCCTTCGACGGCAATCAGAGTCCTTTAAACAACATTCGCCCCTATGCGACCTTCGACATGGACTTCTGCCTGCGCAACACGGACATTACCTGGATCAGTGAACTCGACCAGGTGCGGACCCTCGGCTTCGATCCTGTCAATCGCCTGGCGTATGTTCACGAGCGGGGCGAAGGGATTCACGTCCTGAGGTTCAATGCCTGATTAACACTTCTTCGAGACTATTCAGAACCCCAATCAAATAAATTCAAAACCCGGCTTCAAGATGGAAATCAACCAAACACTTCACCGTAAAGCTGTAATAAAAAATGTCTTGGCGAATGTACAATTGACGTCCAGCTCAATCTGTAATTATATAATATCCATATAATTATTGATTTTTTAGACTTAAAGATCAGTCCTTCCTTGAATAGGGAGCTTCTCAAAGTATTTCAAGAATTAAGCGATACGAACGCTATATCTAGATAGGCTTGATCATCACTGTGGTGATTTTATGAATGACCTAATGACTCCTATCGTCAACCTGACCAACCTGCTCACCTATAGGGTAAAGTTTGTTCTGGTTATCGTGCTGTTTCTAACCACCATCGGTTATCTTAGTTTTGAACTCTATACCGCCGGCCAATTCTTCCTCAGACACTATATTATTGTAGGGGCCGCAACAGCCATGCTGATTCTTTTTTCCACTGGCATATATTTAAGCTTGACTGGAAACTTGCAGCACTTGAAAAACGTCTCGGATCAGATGTCAGAAGGCGATCTCAGTAAACGCCTGAACATCGACACACGTGATGAACTCAACCAAATTGGAACTGCGTTTAAAGAGATAGGCGATGGTTTTTCACTTGCTGTTTCAGGTGTGGTCGGGTCATCCCAACACCTGGGAACAGTCTCCACCCACATGGTGGACACAGGGCGCAAAACTGCAATCGACATACAG
>NATW01000131.1 GCA_003094555.1 gamma proteobacterium symbiont of Ctena orbiculata | reverse complement strand
TGTTAACACTAATCCAATGTACTCTGTTGTGCCTGAAAAAACGCCAATCAAAGCGCACCCCAAGGGCACTTCCTACGGGCGCGAGGAGAGAAGTTTGGTCACTCCAAATGAACGACGAGCAATGCTGAGTGGCGCTTTTTCAGGCGCACCCCAAGGGCACTTCCTTCGGGGCGCATTGGATTAGTGTTAACAGGCCCTAGCGACAATGATCCATGTAGCCGCAGCAGCCATCTTCGATGACGAATCCCGCGTGCTCGTCACCAAGCGTGCCGCGCATATGCACCAGGGGGGGTTGTGGGAGTTCCCGGGGGGTAAATGCGAAGCGGGCGAATCCATACATCAGGCCCTGACGAGGGAGCTCAAAGAGGAACTCGGTATTGTGCCACTCGAGTCTGATCCCCTGATTCGGATCAGGCATGATTACGGCGATCGTGATCTGTTGCTGGAGTTTTTTCGTGTCACCAGATTTGAGGGTGAAGCCAGGGGGCTCGAGGGGCAGCCCTTGAAATGGCTATTACCGAGTGAAATGGAGCCGCATCGATTTCCTGCAGCCGATCGACCGGTGATTACCGCACTCCAATTACCCGGCCGCTATCTGATCACCGGCGAGGACCCCAGGCAGTCGGATGTTTTTCTGCGCAGCTTGGAGAACGCCTTGGATGCGGGTGTGGGTATTGTTCAGTTACGCGCCCATGACCTGTCCGATATCCGCTATCGGGAGTTGTTGTCCGTGTGCCTGACGCGCTGCCATGAGCGGGGGGCCAAACTGGTCATCAACCGACCCGAGCGGGTGTTGGATTGGTGGCAACAAGCCGATGGTATCCATTTTACGGCACGCCAACTGATGACACTCGACCGGCGTCCTTCAGGGGCCGGTCTAGTGGGTGCTTCCTGCCATAATCCGGAGGAGCTGGAGCGGGTGGCGGCACTGCAGCTGGACTATGCGCTGCTCTCACCGGTAGAACCGACAGCTTCTCATCCGCAAACCCCTGCCTTGGGTTGGACGTGTTTTACAGAGTGGGTAGACCGGATCAGTATCCCTGTCTATGCCCTGGGTGGTATGCGCGCCGCATCGCTGAAACAGGCAAGGCTTGCCGGTGCTCAGGGTATTGCGGGGATTTCGACTTTCTGGCGGCTCAATCCTTAAACCCGTACTCCTCGATCATCGTCTGCAACATCTCCGCCGCCTCGGGTGACTTATCGATGAATTCAAAACCTGAATCGTAAAAGGCGGAATTGACATCCTTATCACTCCAACGGCAGATTGCTTTGAAACTCATGGAGTTAAGTTCACCCTCACTATCCGGCAGGCGTAGTTCCAGGTGCATCTCTTGTCCGGTCTCCACCGGTTTTTCGCTGATCAGCATCATGCCATCGGTATTGATGTCGACCACATGCCCCAAGGGTGCGTTCCCATCCAGCCGCCATACCCGCAGATAGTAGATCAGGTGACGTCGTTTGATGGTGCGCCGGTCTGAGGGATGTGGGGCGTTTTCCTGATTGTGTTGACTTGGCCTCTTTATATACATCTCGTTAACCCTTACATAATTTAACTGCTGATGTTTCTGCTATTGCGAACTATACAGATTGTTTGTCGCTAACCTACCCATCGGCTGCTAGGGGAAAGAACTTAGGCTGGGATTGCCTAAGCGGGTAAATGATGCCCAGTGTGACCAGGCATACATTCGGCGTGGATTCTATTAATCCAGAATTATCAGTAACTTGTCTAGTATGAAAATAGAACTTAATTCTTGCTATTATATGACTCCAATAGTAAACCCCTAAGGGTTGAGTGAGTGGTTGTTAGCATGGAATTGCTTGAGCATTGAAAGGGACGACAAACATGTTTATTACACCGTTCAAAAGCGGCCTGTTTTTGAACTCAGAGTACCAACAAGCACTGGTGAGATTGGCCATCTGGCTATTCAGTCTCGTGTTTATGTGGCTGGCTACCACCACAGCTTACTATGCCGTCGACACAACCCTCTATTTGACCCTTTACGGAGGCTATTTTGTCATTTTTCTGGCAGCGCTGATCAGCATCGTTTACCGATCAGATCTTCGCTACAGAAAGGGATTAATGCTGCTTGTCGATGTCAGTGCCACCAGCTTGGCCATCCTCCTGACAGCGGATGCAATCAGCCCTTTCTATCTGATCTACCTGTGGATCTATCTCTCCTATGGGACCAGATATGGTAAAAAATTATTAATCACGGCTGGGGTGCTGAATTTCAGTGCTTACAATCTGGTTTTGATCTATCTGCAATCCTGGCAGAGCCATGGTTTCGATGCCTTCTTTTTTCTTTTCCTGTTGGTGGTCATCCCTCTCTATCAATATTTCTTAATGCGCCAACTCTATGCTGCCAAACAGGAGGCGGAGTTGGCAAAAGAGGCACGCGGGGATTTCTTGGCAACCATGACCCATGAGTTGCGTACCCCATTGATTGGTGTTCTTGGAATGACCCGCTTAATGCACGGGACGCCGCTGGATACTGAACAGAAAGAGTATCTCCACTCGATTCAATCATCGGCTCAGCTGTTAAAGTCATTGATCAGTGATGTGCTCGATCTTTCCAAGATAGATGCCAATAAACTTGAATTGATACCCGAGTGGTTGGATATTCGGAGTCTGGTGAGTAGTGTCTCATCGAGTCTGGCTGAAGCGGCCCATGAGAAGCAACTTGAGCTGCTGTGCTGGGTCGATCCAAATGTGCGACAGGAACTCCTTGGCGACAAGCTGCGTATTTCTCAAATACTGTTTAACCTGCTAGGTAATGCGATCAAGTTCACCGATAAGGGATATATCCATCTGGAGCTGTTTTATGTCGAGGAGTATGGGGAGTTAACTCAACCTCATATCCTGATTAAGGTTGAGGATACAGGTATCGGTATTGCACTAGAGCGACAAGACTATGTATTTGATAGTTTCTGGCAAGCGGATATCGGTAATGCGCGTCGTTTTGAGGGGGTGGGTCTTGGTACTACCGTGGTTCGCGATTTGACTCGGCTAATGGGTGGAACGGTGGAAGTGGTCAGCCGCCTGGGTGAGGGGTCCACCTTCAGTGTCAGACTGCCGTTGCAGGTGCGGGATGGAGAGGCGGAAGCGGACGAACTTTTGCAACTGAAGGATCGCTCTATACTTATCTATGAGCAGGACCCGGTGGTAATGAAGCTGCATTGTAAAGTCGCTCGCGAGTTCGGTATGAAGGTGCTTAAAGCGAACTTTCCGAGTGAGTTTCTCTCCAGCCAGGATAACTCTGTTGATTTGATGATGATTTGCGACTCATTGCAGGATACATCCACAAAAGAGGTTCTTTACAAGGCGCAGGCGGTAGTCCCTACAGTACCTGTTATCCTGATAGGGTATCGGGGCTGCATGCATGATTTTGGGATTAGCAAAGATCCTGAAAATACCCTATTCAAGCCCTTTCTCGCCAGGGAGTTTGCATATCTGGCGATGCGCGCCTTGGGCATCAAGTCGAATCACCGACAGACCAGGTTGCAGGCTGATGGGGATGCTGTAGAGAGACAGGGGATTAATATTCTGCTTGCCGAGGATAATGCGGTTGCTGCAAAAGTGATCTCAACCCTCTTAACCCAACGTGGGCATAGAGTAAGAATCACCAAGGATGGTAGTGAGGCGCTGCAAGCGGTTGCTGAGGATGAATATCAGCTGGCCTTTGTCGATCTGCGCATGCCCAATGTGGATGGCCTCGAGTTTACCCGGCGTTATCGAAGCATAGAACCAAAGCATCGCTATATGCCGATCTATGCCTTGACCGCAAATACTGTGCAGGAGATGTTTGATCATTGCTTGGAAGCGGGCATGGATGGTTTTCTGACCAAACCGGTTGAACCGGAGATGTTGGATGCAATCATCGAGCAGTGTAAAACCAACTTTAATAACCACTGTCTTTGGGGACCGCTTACAGTCCCAACTTAGTGCCTATCGGATTAGTGTTAACAGGCCCTAGCCCGGCCGCTACAGTTATAGGGCCTGCCAGATATCCAGGGTGGGCTTTGACTGATTCATGGTATAGAAGTGCAGCCCAGGTGCGCCCCCCGCCAATAGGCGTTCACAGAGGCTAATAACAACATCCTTGCCATAGCCGCGAATCGCTTCCAGGTCGTCACCGAATCCTTCGAGTCGTTTTCTCAACCAACGGGGAATCTCTGTGCCGCAGGCATCCGAGAAACGGGCCAGTTGCGTGAAGTTGGTGATAGGCATTATGCCAGGCACGATGGGGATATCGATCTGTAGTTGTTGGCAGTTATCAAGAAACCGAAAATAGGCATCGGCATTGTAGAAAAATTGGGTGATTGCACTGTCCGCTCCCGCCTCTACCTTGAGCTTGAAATTGCTTAGATCCTGTTGCGGGCTGCTTGCCTGGGGATGAAACTCGGGATAGGCAGCAACCTCGATATGAAACTGTTGTGGATAGGTCTCCTGGATCAGAGCTACCAGTTGATTGGCATGACTCAGGTCGCCGAGATCACCCAATCCGGTACCAGAGGGTAGATCGCCACGCAGCGCAACTAGACGACTAATGCCAATCGATTTGTAGTATTCCAGAATCTCCAGGATCTCTTCCCGGCTGGCACCGATACAGGAGAGGTGCGGAGCCGTGGTGATCTGCTCATCCATCAGCCAATTCACGGTATCGAAAGTCCGCTTCTGAGTGGACCCGCCTGCGCCATAGGTGACTGAAAAGTAAGCCGGCTGCTCGGCTTTCAGTTCAGCCACGCTGTGTTTCAGATTTTCAAAACCCTTCTCTGTCTTGGGTGGGAAGAGTTCAAAACTAATATTCCGTTTTTGATGTTCTGTATGCATGGTTAACTATTTTTGACGTTATCGTGTTATGAGATCTCGATCCCGGAAAAAGCGCTTGTCAGGCTGTGGCTCTAACCTGCAAATGCGAGCCGCCGGGATAGAGTGGCGCAAGGCCTGATGCCTAAGGTTGACAGAAACCGGAAGCGGCTGCTTCCGGTTCTTTCCCACATTCAGTAGCGATAGTGGTCGGGTTTGTACGGTCCTTCAACCGGCACGCCGATGTAGTCAGCCTGCTCTTGGGAGAGGGTCGTCAATTGGGCGCCAATTTTGTCCAGATGGAGCCTGGCTACCTCTTCATCGAGCTTCTTGGGTAGCACGTAGACCTCGTTTTTATAGTTTTCCGACCGGGTGAAAAACTCGATCTGAGCCAAAACCTGGTTGGAAAATGAGTTGGACATGACGAAGCTGGGATGTCCTGTGGCGCAACCCAGATTGACCAGTCTGCCCTCGGCCAGCAGGATGATCCGTTTGCCATCCGGGAAGATGACATGGTGTACCTGTGGCTTGATCTCCTCCCAGGTGTAGTGGCGTATTCCCGCAATGTCTATCTCGTTGTCGAAATGACCGATGTTGCAGACGATGGATTGGTCCTTCATCGCTGCCATATGATCGTGGGTGATGATCTTGAAGTTGCCGGTGGTGGTGACAAAGATGTCACCCAATGGCGCCGCCTCTTCCATGGTGACAACACGATAGCCTTCCATCGCGGCCTGCAGGGCGCAGATAGGGTCGATCTCGGTTACCCACACGGTAGCGCCAAGTCCCCGCAGTGACTGCGCACAACCCTTGCCGACATCACCGTAACCGGCGATCACGGCGATCTTTCCCGCAATCATGACATCGGTGGCGCGTTTGATTCCGTCCACCAGGGATTCGCGGCAGCCGTAGAGGTTGTCGAATTTCGATTTTGTGACCGAATCATTGACGTTCATGGCCGGAAACAGCAGGGTGCCCTGTTCCATCATCTGATAGAGGCGATGCACACCGGTCGTGGTCTCCTCGGTGACGCCCTTGATCGATTCCGCCATGCGGTGATAGCGCTTGGGGTCCTCTTCCAGACTGCGTTTCAGCACCCCAAGGATGACACGCCACTCCTCGGGATCATCGTCCTGAGGTTCTGGCACCGCACCCGCATCGGCAAATTCAACCCCTTTATGGACCAGCAGGGTGGCGTCTCCGCCGTCGTCGAGGATCATATTGGGGGCGCCGCTATCCGGCCAGTTGAGTACCTGCTCGGTGCACCACCAATACTCTTCCAGTGTCTCCCCCTTCCAGGCATACACAGGTATGCCCTCGGCAGCGATCGCTGCTGCGGCATGGTCCTGGGTCGAGAAGATATTGCAGGAGCACCAGCGAACCTGGGCACCAAGGGCAACCAGTGTCTCGATGAGCACCGCGGTCTGGATGGTCATATGCAGGGAGCCGGTGATGCGGGCTCCCTTGAGGGGTTGTTGGGGGGCGTACTTCTCCCTGATCGCCATCAATCCGGGCATTTCGGTTTCAGCGATGGCGATCTCACGGCGACCATACTCGGCCAGGGATATGTCGGCAATCTTGTAGTCGGTAAACTGGCTGGATGGATCGGTGATTTTGTTGGTCAACTCACTCATGGTAGTCATCTCCTGAATATCGTGAGTGAGCGCGGTTGCATAGTGTGATCTCCCCTTCCGAGCCTGGCGGATAATCGATCCGTTGCAGCGCTCCTCGGTGGGGAGGTTAAGGTTAATTATGAATTATGAATTTTGAATTTTGAATTGTCGAGCGCGCTTTGCGCGGCTGATTTGAAACGCCACACCATTTAACAACAGCGCGAACGCAGCGAGCTCATTCAATTCAAAATTAACAATTCAAAATTATCAAAGACCAGCGTCTTCTCGCAGCACCTCCGCCTTATCGGTGACCTCCCAGGTGAATCCCTCGTCTTCGCGGCCGAAATGACCGTAGGCTGCCGTCTTCTGATACTGGATACGATCATTGTTCAGCAGGTCGAGCATTTTCAGGATTCCGTAGGGACGCAGGTCGAAGTGGCTGCGCACCAGATCTGCAATCTTCTCATCGGCTATTTTCCCGGTGCCGAAGGTCTCTATCATGATGGAGGTGGGTTCAGCGACACCGATGGCATAGGAGACCTGGATTTCACAACGCTCCGCAAGCCCGGCGGCAACCACGTTTTTTGCCACATAGCGGCCGGCGTAGGCAGCGGAACGATCAACCTTGGATGGATCCTTGCCGGAAAATGCCCCCCCGCCATGCCGTGCTGAGCCGCCATAGGTATCGACGATGATCTTGCGTCCGGTAAGGCCGCAATCGCCGACGGGACCGCCGATGACAAAGCTGCCGGTGGGATTGATATGGATCTTCTCCTGGGGACACCGATCCAGCCACTCCTTTGGCAGAACCGGTTGAATGATATTCTCCATGACCGCTTCACGCAGATGATCGTTATCAATGTCCGGATCATGCTGGGTCGATAGTACCACTGCGCCGATACCGCTGACCCTGCCATCTTCATAGCGCAACGTGACCTGGCTCTTGGCGTCCGGACGCAGCCAGGGCAGGATGCCGGCCTTGCGAATCTCCGATTGCCGCTGCACCAACCGGTGGGCATAGGTGATCGGCGCCGGCATCAGTACGTCTGTCTCGTTGGTGGCATAGCCGAACATCATGCCCTGATCCCCCGCACCCTGCTCTTCAGGACTGGTTCGATCAACACCCTGGGCAATATCGCCGGATTGTTTACCGATCAGTGACATGACCGCACAGGTGGAGCCGTCAAAGCCCACATCGGAGCTGGTGTAGCCGATATCACAAACGACCTTTCTCACCAGTTCGTCCAGGTCGATCCAGGCCTCGGTGGTAATCTCGCCGGCGACGATGACGGCACCGGTCTTGATCAATGTTTCGCAGGCCACCCTTGCCCTATCCGGGTTGGGATCGGTTTGCAAAATAGCATCCAGCATGGCATCCGAGATTTGATCGGCAACTTTGTCCGGGTGACCCTCAGAGACTGATTCAGATGTAAAAATAAAATCTCTAGCCATTAATTTTCCTTAAACTTCAACAGGTGTACGTAATTGGTTTTTCCGCTATCCCATGACGTCGGCTTTCAAGCCTTATATGGGTTATGCCGGCTTTCAGGAAAAGAGGATTTTACACATCAGTCTGCTTTTTGCATAATGCCCCACCCCACAATCAATTCAGATTATTGAAGGGATTAATGATGGTTTCCTTAGAGACTCCAATTTGTGACTTTGGCGCACCGGCCCCAGATTTTCTGCTTCCCGGCGTAGATGGCCGGGATTGGTCCCTGCAGCAGTGTGCAGGGGAACGTGGCTTGCTGGTGATGTTCATCTGCAATCACTGCCCCTATGTTAAGGCTGTACAGCAGCGTATTGTCAGGGATACCAGTGAGTTAGCTCAACTGGGCATCAATTCAGTGGCAATCATGTCGAATGATCCAGCCGAGTATGCGGAGGACTCATTCGAGAATATGAAACGGGTTTCCGACCAGATGGGTTTTCCATTCCCCTATCTGTTTGATGAGACCCAGGCCGTCGCCAAGGCCTATGGTGCCGTCTGCACCCCCGATTTCTTCGGTTACAACGCAGCGCTGGAGCTGCAGTATCGGGGTCGTCTGGATGCGAGTCGTAAAGAGACCGCACCCGCCGATGTCAGAAGGGATCTTTTCGAGGCCATGAAATCAGTGGCCGAGACCGGTCGAGGACCTCAGGAGCAAATACCCAGCATGGGCTGCTCAATAAAGTGGAGATAAGGGCCAACTGATTGAAAATACTTGGTTTATTAGGATATTAGAGTTTATTCATCAAGTCAGCTTATTGCCCCGTAAAGTCAGCTGCTTTGCCCAGGTAAGGGGCTTGGGTCAGAATAGCGGACCTTTTGCCCTTCCGGGGTTCGGTTGAGCAATAGGAGTCTACATCCCGGTTCGCTGCGAAACAGCCAGGCGGACGGATGTCAAAAAGGGGTTTATTGATAACGAATTCAGTGGCTTGCCACACTATTACTTTTGTCCGACAGATACAGACTACTAACTAATTCTAATCAGGAGGGGTCAATGTCCTCACGAAGAGAACTCGCCAATGCCATACGCGCTCTGAGTATGGACGCCGTGCAGAAAGCCAATTCAGGCCATCCGGGTGCGCCCATGGGTATGGCCGATATCGCAGAGGTGCTGTGGAATAACCACATGAAGCACAATCCGGCAAATCCGGACTGGGCGGATCGTGACCGCTTTGTTCTCTCCAACGGTCACGGTTCAATGCTTATCTACTCACTGCTGCACTTGACCGGCTATGAGCTTGGCATCGATGACCTGAAGAGCTTCCGTCAGCTGCATTCCAAGACCCCGGGTCACCCGGAGTACGGTTATGCCCCGGGCGTGGAGACCACAACCGGTCCTCTGGGGCAGGGTATTACCAATGCGATCGGCATGGCCCTGGCTGAAAAGACCCTCGCGGCTCAATTCAACAAACCAGGACATGCTATCGTCGATCACAACACCTACGTGTTCCTCGGTGATGGCTGCATGATGGAGGGTATCTCCCATGAGGCCTGTTCCCTCGCGGGCACCCTGGGTCTGGGTAAGCTGATCGCCTTCTGGGACGACAACGGTATCAGTATCGATGGTGAGACCGAGGGTTGGTTCACTGATGATACCCCCAGCCGTTTTGAAGCCTACGGTTGGCACGTGATTCGCGATGTTGATGGCCATGATGCGGATGCTATCGATCAGGCGATCGAGGCCGCCAAGGGGATGAGCGACAAGCCATCCCTGATCTGTTGCAAAACCACCATCGGATTCGGCTCGCCGAATCTTGCCGGGAGCCATGACTGCCATGGTGCTCCATTGGGCGCCGATGAGATTGTCGCTACCCGTGAACAGCTGGGATGGGCCCACGAGCCATTCGTGGTACCCGATGAGATCTATGCCGGCTGGGATGCGAAGAGTGCCGGCGCCAGTGCCGAGGCTGCATGGAATGAGCAGTTTGCCTCCTATGAGGCGGTGCATCATGAACTGGCCGCTGAGTTCAAACGGCGTATGGCTGGGGAGCTTCCGGAGGATTGGGCCGAGGAAACAGCCAAATTCATCGCCGAGGTGAATACCAAGGCCGAGTCACCTGCGACCCGTAAGGCATCGCAAAATGCACTCAACGGCTATGGTCCCCTGTTGCCCGAGTTTCTGGGTGGTTCTGCCGACCTGACTCCCTCCAATCTGACCGCCTGGTCCGGTTCCAGTGCGATTACGGATGGTAATACCGATGGCAACTATCTGTCGTACGGTGTGCGTGAGTTTGGCATGTCCGCAATTATGAATGGTGTCGCACTGCATGGTGGATTCATTCCCTATGGCGGCACCTTCCTGATGTTCTCCGAGTATGCCCGCAATGCGTTACGCATGGCGGCGTTGATGAAGCTGCGGTCGATTTTTGTCTATACCCACGACTCCGTCGGTCTGGGTGAAGATGGTCCGACTCACCAGCCGATTGAGCAGATTCCCACACTGCGTATGATCCCGAATATGGATCTATGGCGTCCCTGTGATGGGGTTGAGACTGCAGTCGCCTGGAAGGCGGCTGTAGAGAAGAGTGATGGTCCCACCTCACTCATCTTCTCCCGCCAGGGCCTCCCACACCAGGTGCGTAGCGATGAGCAGATTGCCAATATCGCGAAAGGCGGCTACGTGATCAGCGATTGTGACGGCACCCCCGATGCTATCGTCATCGCTACCGGTTCCGAGGTGGGCATCGCGGTTCAGGGTGCTGCCGATTCCGGTAAGAATGTGCGGGTGGTCTCGATGCCGAATACCAAGCTGTTCGACGCGCAGGATGCCGCCTACAAAGAGTCAGTATTGCCTTCTAACGTGACCGCACGAGTCGCCGTGGAAGCCGCTGTCACCGATGGCTGGTACAAGTATGTCGGTCTGAATGGCAAGGTGATTGGCATCAACAGATTTGGTGAATCAGCGCCGGCGGGAGAGCTTTTCAAAGAGTTCGGCTTCACTGCAGAAAATGTGGCTGCGGCTATCAACGAGGTTTCTGCCTGATAACATTCAGCGGGCGTCTTGGACGCCCCGCTGGAGAGCAATTTAAAATAGATTACAACTCTACATATTAATAAACGGAGAACTGAAATGACTATCAAAGTAGGTATCAATGGTTTTGGTCGTATCGGCCGTATGGCGTTCCGCGCTATCGCCAAAGATTTTCCTGGTATCGAAGTCGTTGGTATCAATGATCTTCTGGAGCCTGATTACCTGGCCTACATGCTGAAATATGATTCGGTACATGGCAATTTCCCTGGTGACGTTGCCGTGGACGGCAACAACATGGTCGTCAATGGCAAGACAATCCGTCTTACCGCGGAGCGCGATCCGGCGAACCTGAAATGGGATGCTATCGGTGCCGATCTGGTAATCGAATGTACCGGTTTTTTCCTCACCGAAGAGACCTGTCAGAAGCATATCGACGCTGGTGCGAAAAAGGTCGTACAGAGTGCTCCCTCGAAAGACGCTACACCGATGTTCGTGTATGGGGTCAACCACAACACCTATTCCGGTCAGTCAATCGTCTCAGCCGCCTCCTGCACCACCAACTGCCTGGCCCCTGTTGCCAAGGTGTTGAATGACAAGTGGGGTATCAAGCGTGGCCTGATGACCACCGTGCATGCCGCAACCGCCACCCAGAAGACGGTTGACGGACCCTCCATGAAGGATTGGCGCGGTGGCCGAGGTATCCTGGAGAACATCATTCCATCCTCCACCGGCGCCGCCAAGGCCGTGGGCAAGGTGCTTCCCGAACTGAACGGCAAGCTGACCGGCATGGCCTTCCGCGTGCCCACCTCAGATGTCTCAGTCGTGGATTTGACTGTCGAACTGAATGGTGACGCCAGTTATGAAGACATTTGCGCCGCCATGAAAGCAGCCTCCGAGTCCGGTGACCTGGCCGGTGTGCTGGCCTACACCGAGGATAAGGTGGTCTCCACCGATTTCCGCGGTTGCGGTAACCCCTCCATCTTCGATTCAGGTGCAGGCATCATGCTGGATTCCACCTTTGTCAAAGTGGTCTCCTGGTACGACAACGAATATGGCTATACCTGCAATATGCTGCGTATGGTTGAGCACGTTGCCAAATAAAGCTCATCGGCATGGGGCGGGTATGACTCGCCCCATGTTTTTATACCCCGAATTTTGAATTATGGATTTTTGTATGACAGCTGGTTATCGAACCATATTGTCAAGAATTCATAATTCAAAATTCACACTGCAAAATTAGAATTGACCTAGGAGTTCGTAATGTCTTTCATCAAGTTGACCGACCTCGACCTCGCTGGTAAGCGTGTCTTGATTCGTGCCGATCTCAATGTCCCCGTCAAAGACGGTAAAGTCACATCGGATGCCCGTATCACCGCCTCCATGCCGACCATCGAGCACTGCGCAAAGGCAGGTGCCAAGGTACAGGTAATGTCACATCGGGGTCGTCCCACCGAGGGTGAGGTGGACGCCGAGAACTCCATGCAACCCATCGCTGACGATATGTCTGCCAAGTTGGGTAAACAGGTCCGCCTGGTCAAGGACTATCTTGAGAGTACTCCGGATGTGGCAGAAGGCGAGGTGGTGTTGTTCGAGAATGTCCGCTTCAATGCCGGGGAGAAGAAAGACAATGAAGAGCTGGCGAAAAAGTACGCCGCCCTGTGTGATGTATTTGTGATGGATGCCTTCGGTACCGCTCACCGGGCCCAGGCATCAACCCATGGTGCCGGTAAATTTGCTCCAGTCGCCTGTGCCGGCCTGTTGTTGGCCGACGAGTTGGATAATCTTGCCAAGGCATTGGCGAATCCTGCCCGGCCGATGGTGGCGATCGTGGGTGGATCCAAGGTATCCACCAAGCTGACCGTACTCGAGGCCTTGTCGGAAAAGGTGGATCAACTGGTGGTGGGTGGCGGTATTGCCAACACCTTCCTCAAGGCGATGGGAAACAATGTGGGAAAATCACTGTGTGAGGACGACCTGGTACCCACCGCTCAGGCATTGATAGAAAAGATGAAGGGTCGTGGCGCGAATATACCGATCGCTACCGATGTGGTGGTGGGCAAGAATTTCGCCGAAGAGGAACCTGCTGTATTGAAGTCGGCTGATGAAGTCGCCGATGATGAGATGATTTTCGATATCGGGCCTGACAGTGCCAATGAATTGGCTGAGATCATCAAACAGGCAGGCACCATTGTCTGGAATGGACCGGTTGGGGTTTTCGAATTCGATCAGTTTGGCGAGGGCACGAAAACCGTATCCATGGCCATTGCCAACTCCGCCGGTTTCTCCCTCGCCGGTGGTGGTGACACCATTGCCGCCATTCAAAAGTATGACATTTATGACAAGGTCTCTTACATCTCCACAGCAGGCGGCGCCTTCCTTGAATATCTGGAAGGTAAGACCCTGCCTGCAGTGGCCATGCTTGAAGCACGCGCGGCTGAGTAAGCAAGAGAAGCAATTGATAACGGCTGATCTCAAGTTCAGCCGGGTTTTTTATGCGTTGAGCATGTAGCTGGATTTTTATGCCAAGACGAACAAAAATTGTAGCAACCCTGGGGCCGGCGACCGACGATCCCAAGGTGCTCGATAAAGTCATCCATGCCGGGGTTGATGTGGTCCGCCTCAATCTTTCCCATGATCATCATGACTCGCAGCGCCAGCGGGCTGACAGGATTCGGAATCGAGCCCGCGCATGTGGACGGCAGATTGGAGTCTTGGCCGATCTACAGGGACCGAAGATACGTATCGGCCGATTCAGGTCGGGCGCAGTCACCCTTATTGAAGACGATATATTCATCCTCGATGCCGGTTGCGCCCAGGATGCCGGTGATCAGCAGCGGGTCGGATTGACCTATCCGGAACTGGTGGGGGATGTTGCACGTGGCGATACCCTGCTGCTGGATGATGGTGCGATCGTGCTTTGGGTCTCCGAAGTCGAGGGCCAGGAGATTCGCTGCAAGGTGGTCGTTGGCGGTAAGCTCTCCAACAACAAGGGCATCAACAAGCAGGGCGGCGGACTTTCTGCCCCGGCATTGACCGATAAGGACCGGGACGATATCAGGTTTGCGGCTGAAATCGATGTCGACTACCTGGCTGTCTCCTTTGTGCGCAATGGTGAGGATGTGACTGAGGCGCGCCGTCTCCTGGTGGAGGCCGGTGGTACCGGTGGTATCATTGCCAAGATCGAGCGTGCCGAGGCGCTGGACAGCCTTGATGAGATTATTCAAGCCTCAGATGCCATCATGGTTGCCCGCGGCGACCTGGGTGTTGAGATCGGTGATGCGGAGCTGCCCGCGGTGCAAAAGGAGCTGATCAAGACTGCACGGGAGTTGAACTGTGTGGTGATCACTGCGACCCAGATGATGCAGTCGATGATCGAGAGTCCCATCCCGACCCGGGCTGAGGTATTCGATGTGGCGAATGCGGTGATGGATGGTACCGATGCGGTGATGCTATCCGCCGAGACCTCTGTGGGTAAATTTCCCCACAAGGTTGTCGAGGCCATGGATAGGGTCTGCTACGAGGCGGAAAAACATCAAACCGCAAGGCGTTCTCACCATAGAATCGACAGCGTGTTCGGGCGTGTCGACGAAGCGATCGCCATGGCTACCATGTATACTGCCAACCACCTGGGTGTAAAGGGGATTGCCGCGTTGACCGAATCGGGCTCAACGGTCAAATGGATGTCGCGTATCAGCTCCGATATTCCCATCTACGCCCTGACTCGCCATGTGCGTACAAGACGTAAGGTCACTCTCTATCGTGGGGTCTACCCTGTGAGTTTCGATGTCGCCAGTACCAATGTCGATCTGGTCAATGAAGAGGTGATCGATGAACTGTTGCGTCGAGGTGAGGTTCGGGAGAGTGACTTGGTGATCATCACAAAGGGTGATCGCTCCGGAGTGGAAGGGCAAACCAATATTATGAAAGTGATGCGTGTCGGTGAACATGTACTTGCTGACGACACGGTTAAAAGGTGACACTGACCAACGGGGTCATCGACAATTGAAATGACTATAGACACAAAACCAAGGAGGCTATCATGGCTCTGATTTCCCTGCGCCAACTTCTCGACCATGCCGCGGAAAACGGCTACGGTCTGCCGGCGTTCAATGTGAATAATATGGAACAGGTGCATGCCATCATGCAGGCTGCTGATGCGGTCAAAAGCCCTGTTATCCTGCAGGGTTCCGCCGGAGCTCGCTCCTATGCGGGAGAACCCTTCCTGCGTCACCTGATCATCGCTGCTACTGAGATGTATCCCCACATCCCTGTATGTATGCATCAGGATCACGGTACATCCCCATCGGTTTGCCTGCGTTCCATTCAATCGGGCTTCTCTTCAGTGATGATGGATGGTTCATTGATGACCGATGGTAAGACCCCATCCTCCTATGACTACAATGTGGATGTGACTAAAACCGTGGTCGATATGGCCCACGCCGGTGGTGTTTCGGTAGAGGGTGAGCTGGGTTGCCTGGGTTCCCTGGAGACCGGTCAGGCCGGTGAAGAGGATGGTATAGGTGCTGAGGGTACCCTGGATCACAGTCAGTTATTGACTGATCCCGATGAAGCGGCCGATTTCGTCAAGAAGACCGGTGTCGACGCCCTGGCCATTGCCATCGGAACCTCCCACGGCGCATACAAGTTTACCCGTCCACCCACAGGCGACATCCTCGCTATCGACCGGGTGAAAGAGATCCATGCGCGTATTCCGGATACCCACCTGGTCATGCACGGTTCCTCATCGGTACCTCAGGACTGGCTGGCGATCATCAACGAATATGGTGGTGACATGGGTGAGACCTATGGTGTGCCGGTCGAGGAGATTGTCGAGGGTATCAAGCATGGTGTGGTCAAGGTCAACATCGATACCGATCTGCGCATGGCGTCCACCGGGTCGATCCGTAAGCACCTGAATGACAACAAGGCCAATTTCGATCCGCGTAAATTTCTCAAAGAGGCCACCAAAGCGATGTCGGGGATCTGTAAGGCCCGCTACGAAGCCTTCGGTTCGGCCGGTATGGCGGACAAAATCACGCCTATCTCCCTGGAAGGTATGCAAACACGCTATGCGAGCGGAGAACTCGATCCGAAGGTGAATTGATCAGATCGAGTGCTTGGAAAAACTAAAAAAGGGGGCTAACGCCCCCTTTTACAATTGTGCCGAGAACCAAAACCCTAAGCTCTACAACAACCCCTCCTTATGCAGCACCCGTTTGAGTTGATTAGGGTTGAAGCCTACGAACTTCTCATCGCCGATAACTATCAGAGGTACACTCTGACCCCCGATCTCGAAGAATTGTTTCTGCATTTTTCCCGGTTTACCCACATTGAAATCCAAAAAAGGAACCTTATTCCTTTTTAACCATCGCTTGAGGTGCTGGCAATGGGGGCATCTCAGTGTGGTATAGATTACCACCCGAGTAGATTTTATATTGATTGCTGACATACCAGACAATGAGTTACACCACAATTTCCGAGTCAGTCGATTCTGTCTAAATGCATGATCATGTAATCTAAAGTTACCCTTGTTATAAATGAAGCGGCAAGATATCAGAAAAATTGATGCCACTGACGAATCAAATTCATAAAAAGCTGCTGTACTATTGTTTTTCCCAATTACCTGTCAGGCGCTTCTCCGCCTCTTGATATTTTTCTGCCGTTTTGACAATTATCTCTTGAGGTAACTCAGGGCCGGGTGGGGTTTTATCCCAATCGAGTGTCTCCAGATAGTCTCTTACGAACTGTTTGTCAAAGCTGGGAGGACTGCATCCAGGGCGATAGGAACTTGCCGGCCAGAAGCGAGACGAATCGGGTGTCAAGACCTCATCGATAAGATGGATGGTCCCTTCTCCATCGACGCCAAACTCAAATTTCGTGTCTGCGATAATAATACCTCTTTCCTGGGCGTAGTCAGCAGCCTGACTATAGATTTCCAGGCTTAGATCACGGACCTGACTGGCAACATCTTTCCCTAGCAGCGCCTCTGCCTGTTCAAATGAGATATTAACATCATGACCGCCGACCTCCGCTTTGGTTGAGGGGGTGAAGATTGGCTGCGGCAGCTTGGCGGCCTGTTGCAACCCCTCAGGTAGAGGAATACCACATACACTGCCGGACTGCTGATAGTCCTTCCATCCAGATCCGATCAGGTAACCCCTGACGATTGCCTCCACCGGGAGTGGTTTTAATCTCTCCACCAGCATCCAGCGATCCCCCAGGATTTCCCGCTGCACAGGGTCTGTTACAATCTTCTCCAGGGGTATATCCGTGAGATGGTTGGGTACGATATGGCGGCTGCGGTTGAACCAGAAGTTTGCCACCCTGGTCAATACCTCCCCCTTACCGGGTATGGGTTGTGGCAACACCACATCAAACGCTGACAGCCGGTCGGTGGTGACAATCAGCAGATGATCCTCATCCACCTCATAGATGTCACGAACCTTGCCCCGATTGAGCAACTTCAGGTTTAAGCTGGATTCGAAGAGTGTATTGCTAGTGTTATTCATTTCACGGGCCGGGCATGCAAAATTCCATTATACCTAATGCTGTAATAAGCCCGAAAAAAAATGTCAATAAAAACGGAACGAGCAAGGTGTTGATCAATGAGATCTCAAGGTAAACCAAGTAAGATTGGCACAATCACAGGAATAATCGTGACACTGGAGTGGCTTCCGTGAACGCACCAGTTACCTATCTGCAAGCCTTCAAGGGGAGTTTCACCTCAACCTTGAGGTGGCACCAGTTGGATGACTTATGGCAGGTGCTGAAGGATGATGCCGAGGGTGGCTGGTATATCTATGCCATAGGCGAGCCTCCACCTACATCGGCTGCCGATGCAGAGATGGTGCTAAAGTTCATCGATGGCATAGACGAACTTTTACGCAATGAACATAACGAGGAGTATTGCGGCATCGTCTATGCGGATAATCTTCAACAGCCAGCTTTCATCAAAATCTATGATCCGAATAACCTGGGTGTCTCCTGTGGCTATAGCGACAACCCGCCTCTACCTGGTTGGATATTGAGCAAATTGCCCCCCGTGGATCTGCCAGCCACGCTTGTGCCGAAGAACCGCAAGCGTTGGTGGCAAGCCCTGTGGAGTAAACCCTGAATTATCTCGGGGTTTAGGTATGGGAATCGTGCTATGCTCTTTAACCAAGTTATTTTGTAGGGAATTGGGTGGAGTATGACAGCTGCTGAAGATACCAGTGTTGGCAGGAGCTTGAGTGACCGACTGGAAATCACTCGAGGCGTGATGAATATGTTCGAAGGCTGGGGTCTGCATACAGAAGAGATCATGGCATTGCTGGATATGCAGGGAAAGGCGCGCCATTTTGCCCAGTATCGCTACAATAAGCCGCTACCCGATAGCCCCGATCTCATGCGCCGGGTGGAGTACCTTGTACGTATCGATGACGCATTGCGTACCACCTATCCCACCAACCCGGGCATGGGTAAGCGTTGGTTGCGCCAGCGCAGCCATAAATTCAATACCAACAGCCCCTTGTCGATGATGATCGGTGATGGAGAGCAGGGTATGATCTATGTGCTTTCCAGGCTCGACTGTACTTTCGCCTGGGACCAGAGCGGCTCGACACCCTCTTCCAGGCAACTCAAAACCCAACACTAAAAACTCAAAGCTTTTTCTTGTGTCTGTGCTACGCCTGTTCCAGGCGAGTCAGCCACACATCCAAGCCCTGTGCGTCCAGGTGCAGGTCCATGGCCATCCGCTGTTCAATGATATCGGCTGGCTGGCGGCAGCCATGAGCCTGAAGTTCAGCAAGCATCCAATCCTTCAAGCTGTTGCGAATATCTGCTACCCGTTGTTCCCCAGGAGATGCGTTGGATGCCTTGGCAATGGTTGCGAACTCGTCGATATAGCGACTCAGTTTTTCCGCCATCGTCTGGGGGGTTCCGATTTCCCCATAGTGGGTGAGATAGATCCGTTCGGGGGCAAGGGAAATTAATCGCGCCAGAGTGGCCTGCCATGCTACGGGATCGAATTGCACGGGAGTTGTTGTGGGCATGATGAAGTGACCATGCTCAGTATCGAATTCTCGATAGGATAAACCGAAGGTATCACCGCTGAAGATGGCCTGGCTCAGGGCATCGTAGATACAGAAATGGTGTCGAGCGTGGCCGGGTGTATCCAATATCAACAGCTCTCTGTTGCCAAATCTCACCCGGGTCTCGTCGGGTGCTTCGGTGACCCGCTCCTCGGCAATTGGGGTCAATGTTCCGAACTGCTGCGCGAATTGCGCTTCACCATAGACAGCAGTGGCGCCGGCGATCAGTTTCGAAGGATCGATCATGTGTTTGGCGCCGTAGGGGTGGATCACCAGCGATGCATCGGGTAACCGACGCATCAGTTCACCGGCGCCGCCGGCATGATCGAGATGCACGTGAGTGGGTATGACATATTTTACCTGGGAGGGCTGAATCCCTTTCGCCGCCAGGAGTTGCATGAGATAGGGAACGCTATGGCTGGTCCCGGTATCGATAAACACTGCTTCACCCTCGGACTCCAAGAGATAACAGGCCGCCAGTTCGGGGCGCTGATAATGGGTGTCTATACAGGTTATCTGGTTTGCGTAATCGATGATGTCGAGATCCGGCATCCGGTTCACCTATTTTTCACTTTCGTCTTGATTGCGGATGGAACCTTCTGCCCCTTGCAGCAGGTTCTGGATGTTGGAGCGGTGGCGCCAGAAGAGTATGGACGACATCGCAATTTGCATAACCACGAGGGCTGGTTCCGGCCAGATCAGCCAGACGATCAAGGGGGCCAACGCCATAGAGATCAGTGCTGAAAGAGAGGAGATATTGACCACCTTTGCGATAAATAGCCAGATCAATGCAACTGCCAGGCCGATTCCCCAATGCAGTCCAAATTGGACTCCCAGGGCAGTTGCAACCCCTTTGCCGCCTTTGAATCCGAAAAAGATTGGATAGAGGTGACCCAGAAAGGCCGCCATACCGGTCAAGGCGAGAACCATGGTGGTTACCCCAAGCAGGTGTGCCGCAACCATGGGTAACAGGCCTTTCAAAGAGTCACCGATCAGGGTAATGGCCGCAGCCTTTTTACCGCCGATTCGCAATACATTGGTAGCCCCGGGATTGTTCGATCCCTGACTTCTCGGATCCGGCAGACCCATGACACGACAGACAAGGATGGCACTTGAAATGGAACCCAATAGATAGGCCCCAAGAACGAGAAGAGAATCTGTGATCATATCTGCGTATTAGGTAATTTCAGGGCATATGGAGGTTAAATCAGATGCATGCGTTAGGCTTGTTCGACCGGGTCATGTTGGAACAGAACCAGCCATATTACAAGGCTTCACAGTGAAAGGGGGTTTGCTCACTGCCTATTCTCCTCTACCATGAGCTTTTTGATAAACAGATGGCTAGTATTTATGGATATAGTCTTTATCCGGGATCTGCGAGTCGATACCGTGATCGGTATCTATGACTGGGAGCGGAAGATCAGGCAGACGGTGATTTTTGATATTGAAATGGGGACCGATATCGCCACGGCGGCGGCGACCGATGCCATAAAGGATACCCTGGACTACAAATCAGTGAGTAAACGTCTTGTTTCATATGCTCAAGAGAGCGAGTTCCAGTTGGTTGAGACCCTGGCTGAACGGTGTGCAGAGATAATTTTGCACGAATTCAATGTGCCTTGGGTCCGTTTGACCCTCAACAAGGTGGGTGCAGTCAGCGCTGCGCGGGATGTGGGGGTGATCATTGAACGGGGTCAGCGTGACTGAAACCGGGATGGTGAATGTCTGGCTGAGCCTGGGCAGCAATATGGCACCAGAGAATCATATTCCCCAAGCACTGCACGATCTTGAGGCTATTTTCGGTGATTTGCGGGTCTCCCCGATCTATGAGAGTGAGGCAGTCGGATTCAAGGGTGACAATTTTCATAACATGGTCGTGGGGATTTCCACAGACCGTTCACCGAGAGAGCTGGTATCGATATTACGCCAGCTGGAGGCGCGGCATGGCAGAGAGCGTGCCCAGGAGAGGTTTAATTCCCGTACCCTGGATATCGATCTACTGACATATGGCGACCGGATCATAGATGAGGGCCCGATCCAGCTGCCCAGGGACGAAATTCTGAAATATGCCTTCGTCCTGCTGCCCTTGTCGGAGGTTGCGGCTGACGAGATCCATCCTCAGACCGGACTGAGTTACGGACAATTATGGGACGGGTTTGACCGGCAGGATCAATCCCTGTGGCGGGTCGAGTATCGAGCAGAGTGACAACAGATGCTTCAAATGGGGTCGGGCAGAGGCCCAAGATGCTGAATTGAAAGCAAAAAAAACCCCGGCACCCAATCCGTGGGCGCCAGGATCTGTTGTCGCAATAATTGGTTGGCAATTGGTTTCAATCCATGGACATCCCTGTACGTTTCTGCGATCCGTTGCGTCCTTGATGCGACGGTTTTAATTCTATGCGATTAACCACAACAAAAATGTAGGTTTGATCCCAAATCAACGTAGTCCTTTTCTTACATGGCATGATGATACCGCTTGATTATTCAATGCTTCTTTTGAAACAATCCGTCCCTCACTTGCAATCGGGTCGTTTTGAATTGACCTTACACCCCTGAGGAAATATCCCCATGCCGCTGATCAGAGCATTTCCTGGACTGCGTCCTGCCGAAGGGCGGGCTGCCGATGTTGCAGCACCACCCTATGATGTCATGAACGAGGCCGAAGCCAGAGAGATGGCGCGTGGTCGTCCGTGGAGCTTTCTGCATATCTCGAGGCCCGAAATCGACCTTCAGGAGGGTATCGACCCATACGCCCCCGAGGTCTATGCCAAGGCCGCAGAGAACCTGACGAAGATGGTGCAGGAGGGGATTTTGGTACGGGATGAGAAACCCTGCTTCTATGTCTATCGCCTGACCATGGGGACCCATGTTCAGACAGGATTGGCGGCGGCTGCTTCGGTTGAGGCCTACGATAACGACCGGATCAAGAAACATGAGTTCACCCGTCCGGCGAAGGAGGATGACCGGGTACGCCAGGTGGATGCCTTGAATGCCCAGACCGGTCCGGTTTTTCTGGTCTATCCGAGTGCACCGGGCGTGGATAACCTGCTCGCTGAGGTATCCCAGAACCAGCCTGAGATAGATGTCACAGCCGCTGATGGTGTGCGGCATGAAATCTGGCCCGTGGATGAAGATGAAAAGGTTGCGTTTCTGACCCGTGAGTTTGATCAGATGGCGGCGCTCTATGTGGCTGATGGTCACCATCGTTCAGCGGCGGGTTCAAGGGTGGCTGCCTCGCGAAAGGCGGCCAATGGGAATCACACCGGGGATGAGCCCTATAACTACTTTCTGAGTGTCATCTTTCCTCACAATCAGATGCAGATACTCGATTACAACCGGGTCGTCAAGGATCTGAATGGATTGGACAAGGGGACTTTCCTCTCCCGCATCGAAGCGGTTTTCCGGATCCAACCCAGTGAGCAGCCGGTAAAGCCAGGGCAGAGTGGTGAATTCGGCATGTATCTGGATGGGCAGTGGTATCGTCTGCAACTCGATGCGTCCCAGATCCCCAGTGATCCTGTGGCGCGACTGGATGTCAGTCTGCTGGCAGACAACCTGATTCAACCCATCCTCGGTATTTCCGATCCGCGGCGTGACAATCGAATCGACTTTGTCGGTGGAATCCGTGGCCTGTCAGGCCTGGAGCAACGGGTTGATTGTGGGGAGATGGCGGTTGCCTTCTCGCTTTTTCCCACCAGTATGGAACAGTTGATGGCGGTAGCGGACGCCGGCGAAGTGATGCCGCCCAAGTCCACCTGGTTCGAACCGAAATTGGCGGATGGATTGGTCAGTCACCTGCTTGACTGATTTTCAATGGTCACTACCAGTAGCAGACTGCCGGAGGGGGATAGCGCCGATGCGGCTATTGTTGCCCACTGGTTAGGGATGCTGCCTGCCGAGTTCGACGATCAAGATCGCTTGATGTTACGCAAGGCGGGGGATATCGCCCTCATGGCGAACCCGGACAAGCGTATTTTGAGTGGCGAAACCCAATTAAGACATGCCCTGTCCGTGGCTGAGATCCTGATCGAATTACGCATGGATCGGGAAACGGTTGCCGCGGCGCTGCTGCTGGGGGTTATGCAGGACTCTAGACTCAGTATTGAAACGCTGCGGCGGGAGTTGGGTGAGAGTACTGCCCATATGGTGGATGACCTGGCCCGCATCGATCTGCTGACCGATCTCTCCAGTGATGTTGCTGGGCAGGATGAAGGGCAGCATGCGGAGAATCTGCGTCGCCTGCTGCTGGGTATTGCGGAGGATATTCGAGTCATACTGGTGGTGGTGGCGGAACAGCTTCATCTGATGCGTTCCGCACGCAGGCTATCCCCGGAACTGAGTCGTCGATTGGCCCAGGAGACCGAGGAGATCTATGCCCCATTGGCAAATCGACTGGGAATCTGGCAGGTCAAGTGGGAACTCGAAGACCTGTCGCTGCGTTTTCTCCATCCCGAGGAGTATAAACGCATAGCCAGTCTATTGGATGGCCGACGTGCCGACCGGGAACAGTTCATCAAAGAGGTTATCGAGCTGTTGCGGGAGAAGTTCCAGGCCGCCGGGGTGAATGCGGAAATCAACGGCCGTCCCAAGCATATCCATAGCATATGGCGCAAGATGCAGCGTAAGGCAGTGGATATTGAACAGATCTTCGATCTTCGGGCGGTGCGGGTATTGGTGGATGATATTGCGCAATGCTATGCGGCATTAGGTGTGGTGCATGGATTGTGGAAACATATACCCGGCGAATTCGATGACTATATCGCGACCCCAAAGGCCAATCTCTATCGTTCCATTCACACCGCCGTGATCGGCCCGGAGGATAAGACCCTGGAGGTACAGATTCGCACCCGTGAGATGCATCATCATTCAGAGCTGGGGGTGGCGGCCCATTGGCGCTACAAGGAAAACGCCAAACAGGACAGGGATTTCGAACGAAGAATCGTGTGGATGCGGCAATGGCTGGAAAGGAAGGATGAAGGAGCGGAAAGTGGTGCCCTGGCGAATGGAGCGGAGAGTGAGCTGGAGGCGACACGGATCTATGTGCTGACCCCGATGGGTAAGGTGGTGGAACTGCCCAAGGGTTCGACACCACTCGATTTTGCCTATGCCATCCATACCGATGTGGGACATCAGTGTCGCGGGGCCAAGGTGGATGGTCATATCGTGCAGCTCAATCGCCCCTTGCGCAGTGGTGAAACCGTGGAGGTTCTGACGGCCAAGAACGGGACCCCGAGTCGCGACTGGATCAACCCGCACCTGGGCTACTTGCACTCTTCCAAGGCGCGCAACCGGGTCAAGCAGTGGTTCAAACAACTCGACTATGACCACCATGTGGAGTTGGGTCGTGCGGCGCTGGAGCGTGAAATGACACGCTTATCAATCAGCGAAAAACCTGACTTGGAAGCTGCCGCCGCCAAGCACAATCTGCTACATACGGAAGATGTCTACGCGGCGATCGGTCGCGGTGATCTGTCACCCATCCAGGTCGCCGGTCTCGGCAGCCGGGCGAAGGCCGAGTCGCGAGTAAGAGAGATTGGTGAAACCCAGCGTGACCAGGGGGTGGTTAAAGGGGAGGTGGTGGTGGCCGGTGTTGATGACCTGATGACCACTATCGGACGCTGCTGTAAACCGGTTCCCTATGATCCGATCATCGGCTATGTCACCCGGGGACGGGGGGTCACGATCCACCGCTCGGACTGCCCCAATATCCGTGCACTACAGAAGAGTGAGAGTGATCGTCTGGTTACCGTGCATTGGAGCATGGAGCAGCAGGAGACCAGCTATGCAGTCGATTTTCTGGTTATCGCCAGCGATAGAAAGGGTCTTTTGCGGGATATATCGTCGATTCTGACCAATGAGGACATCGATGTCATCGGGGTGAACACGAATACCGATCGTAAAACCGATTCAGCCAGGATGCGCTTTACGGTCGAGGTGCGGGATATGGAACAATTAAGTAGATTATTGTCGAAAATTGAGCAGCTTCCGGATGTGAACCTGGTCAAACGACAGGTTTAAGCACTACCCCGGGTGGCAGGTTTAGATTGCCAGTCTGCCGTGTCATCGCTAAACTAACGCTTTGTTATTTTATGCTTTTTCTCCTCCTCTATTATCACAAGTTCAATATTGCGAAAACCTGTTTTGGCTAACGAGAGACAAATCACCAATCTCCTGGACCTTGATCTGCAGGGTATGGAGTCCTATTTCCTGGGATTGGGCTGCAAGGCATTTCATGGCAGAAATGTCTTTAAATGGATACACAAACACGGTGTTACCGACTTCGATGCCATGACCGATATCTCCAAGCGTCTGCGTGAACAGCTTCGGCAACAGGCGCATATAGAGATACCGCAACTGGTGTATGAAAAACCTGCCACTGACGGCACCCGTAAATGGGTTCTCGAGTTGCTGGATGGGCAACGTATCGAGACGGTACTGATACCTGATGATGGAAGGAATACGCTTTGTGTCTCATCCCAGGTGGGGTGCGCCCTGGATTGCAGCTTTTGCTCAACCGCCCGGCAGGGTTTCAATCGTAATCTGAGCGTTGCCGAGATTATCGGGCAGGTATGGGTTGCCAGCCGCAATTTGGGTGAACCGCCGAGTAATATCGTGTTGATGGGAATGGGTGAACCCCTGGCCAACCTTGATGCGGTGATCACGGCCATGAAAATCATGCAGGATGATCTAGCCTATATGGTATCCAAATATCGGGTTACTATTAGCACTTCGGGGATTGTGCCGGCACTGAAGAAATTGCGTGAATCCTGCGATGTCAGTCTTGCTGTCTCCCTACATGCTCCCGATAATGAGTTACGGGATAAATTGGTGCCAATTAATCGCAAATATCCGCTGCAGGAACTGATACCCGCGTGCCGCGAATACGTCAAAGGTGACAAGCGGCGCAAAGTGACCTGGGAGTATGTCATGCTGGACGGTGTCAACGATTCGCTGCATCATGCCAAGGCCTTGATCCGCCTCCTGGAGGGGACCCCTTCGAAGGTAAACCTGATTCCTTTCAATCCTTTCCCGGGGACTCACTATCAGGCATCACCCGCGGAACGGGTGGAGGCTTTTCGGATGCGCCTGAAGCGCTCGGGAATCATTGCTACCACACGAAAAACCCGTGGTGATGATATTGATGCGGCATGTGGTCAGCTGGTAGGCAAGGTCAGGGATCGAACCAGCAGGGAGTTGCGTATGGAAAAACTGAGTAACATCAAATTGGGTGTTTCATGAAGTCGATGGGTGGTTATCTAAGTTATCTGCTGCTTGCAGTGTCGATTCTGAGTGGGTGCGCAACCCAGCAGCAATCCAGTGACGCCACGGGCAATTTGGGCCAGGAGAAGCGCAACAGTCCAGCAAAGATCTATGTCGAGATGGCTATGGCCTATATGCGGGATGGCCAGTCAGCGATTGCCATGCAGAAACTCAAAAAGGCATTGGAAGTGGATGATAGGTCCGCAGATGCCCACAATGTGATCGGTATTCTCTATCAGCAGCTGGGTGAGATCGATCGGGCTGGCAAACACTATGACCGGGCTGTGGAACTCGACGCACGGGACCCTTATATACGCAATGCGCGCGGAAGTTTTTACTGTGGTCTTGGGCGCTATTCCGATGCGCTGCAAGACTTCGAAAAGGCCCTGGCAAATCCGCTCTATCCCACGCCCTGGGTGGCGTTGACGAATGCTGGTTTGTGCGTTGAGCGTGAGGGTGATGATACCAAAGCGGAAAACTATTACCGCCGGGCACTCACCGCCAGTGCCAACTATCCCACTGCACTCATCAAGATGGCTGAAGTCTCGTTCCGCCAGGAGAAGAACCTCTCCGCACGTGCCTATCTGGAGCGCTACCATAGCGAGGTCAAACCAACTGCCGCCTCTCTTTTGCTAGGAGTGCAGGTTGAGAAGCGGCTAAGAGACCTGGCTAAAAGCAAGGAGTACAGAAGAAGACTGCTCAGGGAGTATCCGGATGCGCCTGAGGTCCAGTCGCTCTACGAAGTTGAAAAAAATCAATGAACGCCATAAACAAAGATGAAAATGTGGTAACGCCTGAGGCGGTCATTGGGCCAGGTTCACAGTTACGCAAAGCAAGGGAGCGACAAGGACTGGATCAGGCAAAGATGGCGGCTCAATTGCATTTAAGTCAGGCCATGATCGCAGCCCTTGAAGTCGATGATTTCGATAATTTGCCAGGACCTGTCTTCGTGCAGGGATACCTGCGTAAATATTCCAGGCTGCTTGGTGTCAATGAGAATGCGGTCATCGAAGCCTATCAGAGCCTGCTTCCGGTTTCGGATGAGCTGCCGATTCAGGGATCGCAAAAACAGGAACTGAGACGCGAGCTGCATAGCGGACATGGCGTCATACGTTACGTGACCTGGGGTATTTTACTGATCCTGGCCGGTCTGCTCTTTTTCTGGTGGCAGACCCGGGTGGAATTGGAAGAGCCCGAATCAGTTGCCGCGGAGGAACAGCTAGAGACTGTTCTGCAGGATCCCATCGTCGAACAAGTTCTTCCGCAACCGCAACCGCAACCGCAACCTGCGGAGGTGGATATGCCACAACCCGATTCGCCATCGGAGGAGGTGGTGGAAGCGTCGGAACGGCTGTTGAATGAGATAGACGATGTGATCACCACCTCTGATCAGCTGCTAGCACCCCTTGAAGACAAACCGTCGCAACCTGCTGAACAAGCACAGCCGAATCCGGTGAATCTGCCGACCCAGGAGGTCGAGCCCACACCAGAGGTGGTTGCTGTTGTGTCGAAACAGGTGGTGTTCCTGTTCAATGAATCCTGTTGGACCGAGGTGCGTGATCAGGATGGTAAATTACGCATCTTTGGCGAACTGGCGGCAGGAAAGCGCCGCACCCTGGACAGCCGGCTCGGTCCCTTCAGTGTGCTGCTGGGGAATGCCGCAGGCGTGGAGCTGAATATCGATGGCGAAGCATTCGACCTCAAGCCTTTTACCCGGGGTAAGGTGGCGCGATTTACCTTGGATCCGAACCGGCTGTAGCGGGTTCTGCCCCCTATAACCGGCCTGTCCGGCGGAGTTCGAGCATACCACTGCCTGCTGGCCTCGTGGCCTGGATGCTCGTCCTGGGTTAGGTCAAATCGGCGGTTCCATGTTAACCTTCAACGTTTTATTCAAACCAGTCTGATTTCACACCCTGTTACCTGAATTCAATGGCAAAGCAGATCCAAGCCATACGCGGGATGAAGGATATCCTGCCGCAACAGACACCGCTCTGGCAGTTTCTCGAGGATCGGGTGCGCTCGGTGCTCAGCCGTTACGGCTATGCCGAGATTCGTATGCCCATCGTCGAGATGACAGAGCTTTTCAAGCGCTCCATAGGAGAGGTTACCGATATTGTGGAGAAGGAGATGTATACCTTCGCCGACCGTAACGGTGACAGTTTGACCCTGCGGCCGGAAGGTACCGCGGGTTGTGTGCGGGCAGGCCTGGAAAACGGCCTGATTTTCAATCAGACGCAACGGCTCTGGTATCAGGGTCCGATGTTTCGCCACGAGCGTCCCCAAAAGGGGCGTTACCGCCAGTTCCATCAGATAGGCGTAGAGACCTTTGGCCTGGCGGGACCCGATATCGATCTCGAACTGATCCTGATCACGGCCCGGATTTGGCAGGAGTTGGGTCTACAGGATCTGGAGCTGCAGCTCAACACCTTGGGCACAGCGGAAGAGCGGGGTCACTATCGCGATCAGTTGATCGCCTATTTTCGCGATCGTTTCGATGAGCTCGACGAGGATAGCAGGCGTCGCCTGGAGAGTAATCCGCTGCGCATCCTCGACAGCAAGAATCCGCAGATGGCATCGGTAATAGAGGATGCGCCCAGTCTCATGGAGTATCTTGAGGATCAGTCGTTGGCCCATTTCGATCGCCTGCGACAGGGACTGGATGGTGCCGGTGTGAATTATCGGCTCAATCCGCGCCTGGTTCGGGGGCTGGACTACTACAGTCGCACGGTGTTTGAGTGGGTGACCGAGAGCCTTGGCGCCCAAGGCACTGTGTGTGCCGGTGGACGATATGATGGATTGGTTGATCAGTTGGGCGGAAGAGCAACCCCTGCGGTCGGTTTTGCCATGGGGTTGGAACGCTTGATCGCCATGTTGGAAGCCATCGATTTGCAAGAACAACTGCCTGTTCCCGATGTCTACCTGGTGATGTTGGGGGATAGGGCATCCCGCGAGGGGGTATTGCTGGCTGAACGGTTGCGCAGTGCCTTGCCCGGGCTGCACCTCATCAACCATTGCGGCGGGGGTACGTTTAAAAATCAACTCAAGCGAGCGGACCGGAGTCAGGCCCGCTATGCGCTTATTCTTGGTGAAGATGAAGTTGCGCGCCAGGAGATTGGCCTTAAGCCGTTGCGAGGCGAAGGTGAACAACAGCAGATAGCCTTGTCTCAGTTGGAAACGAGTCTTGCGGAGTTGGTAATCCGCAAACCATGATGAATCGCCGGTACCGGCAGGTGTAGGCGGAATTCAATAAACAATGATTCATTGAAGGTAAGCACAATGAGTGAGTATCAGACCGAAGAAGAACAGGTCGAAGCGATCAAACGCTGGTGGAAAGAGAACGGTACCTCCGTAATTGCCGGATTGGTGATTGGGTTGGGTGGCGTCTTTGGCTGGCAGGCGTGGGGTAGCTACAAGGATAGAATCGGTGCCGAAGCGGCAATCGCCTTCAATCAGATGGTGGCTGCAGTGGATCGTGGCGACAAACCATCCGCAGTCAAGCAGGCGGAGTTGATGCGCAGCGACTACGACAACAGCTATGGGATCTTTGCCGCGATGGCCGAGGCGAGGGTGAAGCTGGACGAGGGGGATGTGTCCACCGCCATCACCCGTCTGGAGTGGGCCAGCCAGAATGCGGACAATCCGGCACTGAAGCAGCTGGTGCAACTCAACCTGGCCAGGCTTCTGATGAATCAGGGAGAGCTTGATAGCGCTGAAAAGCTGGTTGCATCGGAGCAGGGTGGATTCGCGGGTGAGTTTGCCGTGATACGGGGAGATATCGCCTTTGCCCGGGGTGACAGGGCCGCCGCAGCCGCAGCGTACGCCCAGGCCATGGCCCTGGAGGTCAGCGACCGGAATCTGTTACAGATGAAGCTAGATGATCTTGCAGCCAATACCCCTTGAGGTTGTGATGAGGCAGTTCATTTTCTGGCCCATGCTGTTTCTGCTTGCAGGCTGCAGCGCCTTTACCGGCAAGGATAATGCAGACCCTCCCTCCGAACTGGTGGAGTTGCAGCCGGAGCTGCGTATCGAAACCATCTGGGATGCCGGGTTCGAGGATGCCGATGAGACCCTGTTGAAGCTCAAGCCAGTGGTGAGCAACGGTGTACTCTATATCGCAGAGCCCTCAGGTGAGGTCTTTGCCCTCGATCCTGAGACAGGGGATAAGCATTGGTCGGTGGATACTGATAGCCCACTCAGTGGCGGCCCTGGCGTCGCGGATGGGTTGATTGCCGTTGGCACCTTGGAAGCTGAGCTGATCCTGTTGAACGGTGAGGATGGTGGGGAAAGGTGGCGCCAGCGGGTGAGTAGTGAGGTCCTATCATCGCCAGCCATCAATGATGGCAATGTGGTTTGTCGTACCACCGATGGCAGCGTGACAGCCTACTCAACCGACGCCGGTGAAAAACGTTGGCTATATGACCGCAGTGTCCCGGTATTGACCCTGCGTGGCGACAGTTCACCATTGATCACGGACTATCAGGTGCTGGCAGGTTTTGCCGGTGGCAAGCTTGTCGGACTCTCTCTGGATACCGGTCTGGCGGAGTGGGAGGCAACGATTTCGACGCCAAAAGGACGAACAGAGCTGGAGCGGGTTGTGGATATCGATGCGGATCCGGTATTGGTGGAGGGTACCCTGTATGTCACTGCCTATCAGGGTGACGTGGCTGCCGTTTCCGAATCCAGCGGGGTGGTGCTGTGGCGGCGCGACATATCATCCCATGCCGGGCTCGATGCAAGCTGGCGTCAGGTATTCGTGACTGATTCTGCGGATCATGTGTGGTCACTGGACGCTACCAACGGGGCTACCTTATGGCAGCAGAAGAAGCTGCATGCACGTAAACTATCTGCCCCCGCGATGGTAAACGATACTGTCGTGGTGGGTGATTTCGACGGCTACGTCCACTGGTTGTCCCAGGAGGATGGGCGTCAGATGGCTCGTATCAGAGTTGGCAGTGATGCCATCCGTCTGAAACCCCTGGTGATCAACGATATCGTCTATGTGATGGATGAGGGCGGTACCCTGAGTGCCCTCAGGGCCCACCCGATCGAGACCGAGAGTCGCTGACATGCTACCGGTCATTGCCCTGGTTGGACGACCCAACGTGGGTAAGTCGACCCTCTTCAACCGCTTGACCCGCAGTCGGGATGCCCTGGTGGCAGATCAACCCGGACTGACCCGGGATCGTAAATACGGTACTGGCAAGCTGGGCAATCATCCCTTCGTAGTGGTGGATACAGGCGGTATAAGCGGCGATAAGATAGGCATAGATCAGTTGATGGAGCAGCAGGTCAGGCAGGCGATTGGTGAGGCCGATCATATTCTGTTTCTGCTCGATGCCAAGGAGGGGTGTACCGCTGGCGACGAAGCGATCGCCCAACAGCTGCGTCGCACCGGTAAGCCAGTGACCTTAGCTGTCAACAAGAGCGACGGGATGGAGGGGGATATCGCCGCCAGCGATTTCCATCGTCTGGGTTTTGACCAGCTCCATACCATTGCTGCGGTACATGGTCGGGGTGTGCGTAGTCTCATCGATCAGGTGCTCGACTCCCTGCCGGTTGCAGAGAAAGCAGGCCCGCCGGAAGAGGGGGGAATTAAGATTGCAGTGGTCGGTCGTCCCAATGTGGGTAAATCCACATTGGTCAATCGTATGCTGGGAGAAGAGCGTGTGGTGGCCTTCGATCAGCCTGGTACCACGAGGGATAGCATCTATATTCCCTTCAGCCGCAACGAACGTCACTACACCCTGATCGATACCGCCGGTGTCAGGCGTCGTTCACGTATCAGGGAAGCGATTGAGAAATTCAGCATCATCAAAACCCTGCAGTCGATCGAAGAGGCCAATGTGGTGCTGATGGTGCTCGATGCCCAACAGGGTATAGGGGAGCAGGATGCCAACCTGGCCGGGCATGTGCTTGAAAGTGGCAGGGCGCTGATCCTGGTAATCAATAAATGGGATGGATTGATCGATGAACAGCGGCAGTGGATCAAAAGCGAGGTCGAACGCAAGCTGCCATTCCTGAATTTTGCACAACACCACTATATTTCCGCGCTACACGGATCCGGTGTGGGGGATCTGTTCGGCCTGGTGGAACGGGTCTATGCCAACGCAATGCGCGACTTGGCGACACCGGATCTGACACGTCTGCTGGAAATACTGGTTCAGGAGCATCAGCCTCCCCAGGTGCATGGTCGGCGTATCAAACTTCGCTATGCCCATCAGGGGGGGAAAAATCCACCCTTGATCGTGATTCACGGCAACCAGACAGAACGGGTTCCCGACACCTATAGACGCTACCTTGTGAGTCGCTTTCGTAAAGCGCTGAGGTTGGACGGCACGCCGATCCGAATCGAGTTCCGTTCCGGTGACAATCCCTATCAAGGTAAGCGCAATAAACTCACCAAACGTCAGATACAGAAGCGTCAGCGACTGAAGCAATTCGTGACGCGCAAACGTTGAGTTAGTGTAGACAGGCCCGAGTTCAATGAAGGCAAAATCCTTAGCCTACGAGGAGAAGCTGGAGACACTGCTGACACAGGCGGGTATGGATCGGCTCGATGCACCGCATCGCCAATTCCTCAGGCGCCGCTCCCTCGAGTTCCGCTTTACCCAGCAACAACTGCGACAGCTCAGCGATATCGCAGTCGATCTGGTGATGTGGGGAGAACGACCGCTGCCTGAGATCTGGCCCGAGATGGACAGCGCCATACTGGATCCGAAACAACGGCGGCAAAAACTCGTGCAGGCAGTACATCAACACTGGCTGCGGTTGAAGCAGGGGCCCAAGCGTTACCCGCCGTTATCGGTGACAACCGGATATGATGCACAGCGCATCAGACGCATCGAAACCGAAAAGGACAAGCTGGCCCTTGGGCCCTGTCCGGTGGCATCGCCGCGAACCCGATGCTGCAACCTGATGACCCTGGATGCGGTGGAGAACTGTGGATTCGACTGCAGCTACTGCAGTATTCAATCCTTTTATCACGGCGATGAAGTGCGATTCGACAGCCGGTTTGCTGAGAAACTGGCGCGACTCGAGATCGACCCGGATCGCATCTATCATATCGGTACCGGACAATCATCGGATTCGCTCATGTGGGGCAACCAGGGAGGAGTGCTGGATGCGTTGCTTGATTTTGCCCACCGTCATCCGAATGTAATCCTGGAACTGAAGAGCAAATCAAAAAATATCAACCACCTTCTGAGGGCGGACCTTCCTCCCAACCTGCTCTGTACCTGGTCGCTCAACACCCCGACATTGATTGCGCATGAGGAGCGCTTAACCGCGTCCTTGGAGGATCGTCTGAAGGCGGCGCGCCGTCTGGCGGATCGTGGTGCATTGGTTGGATTTCACTTCCACCCCATGATTCACTATGCGGATTGGCGTCAGGATTACGGCTCTCTGTTGCAACAGCTTGTGAGAGAATTTTCCAAAGATGAGGTGGTTCTGGTGTCGCTGGGCACCCTGACCTACATTAAACCGGTTATCAAGCAGCTGCGTGCACGCAAAGCGTTTCGCAGTAAGATATTGCAGATGCCGATGGTTGAGAGCGATGGCAAGCTCTCCTATCCCCAGGCGATCAAGGAAGAGATGTTCCGCTTTGCTTATCAGTCGCTACAGGCCTGGCACGATGATGTCTTTTTCTATCTGTGTATGGAGAATCAACGCCTTTGGCAGCCTGTATTCGGTTATGAGTATCCATCCAATCAAGCCTTTGAGGAGGAGATGAAACAGGCCTACTTTAAGAAGATCTTTAACAAGGGGAAAAGGAATGAGCAGTGACCAGTTGTTAGCGGGTTTGAGTTTCTTCTGTTATCTGCTGACCCTGTTGATCATCGGTATCGTCGCCTGGCGCAGAACCAAAAGTCTCTCCGATTTTGTGTTGGGTGGCAGAAGCCTGGGTAGCTGGGTGACCGCATTGAGTGCCAGTGCCTCCGACATGAGTGGCTGGTTACTGCTGGGTCTGCCGGGCTATGCCTACCTGGCAGGTCTGGAATCGTTGTGGCTTGCCATTGGCTTGCTGATCGGCACCTGGCTCAACTGGCGATTGGTAGCGGCAAGATTGCGTATCGCCTCTGAAGCGGCAGGCAATGCACTCACATTACCGGAATATCTATCCAACAAATTCAACGATACCAGCGGCATGATCAGGATTACTTCTTCCTTTTTTATCTTGCTGTTTTTTCTCTTCTACACAAGCTCCGGGCTTGTCGCCGGCGGCAAACTGTTCGAGGCGGTATTCGGACTTCCCTACTTTTGGGCAGTCACATCGGGTACCTTGATCATTATCCTTTACACCGCATTCGGTGGATTTCTTGCGGTCTCCTGGACTGACCTTTTTCAAGGTCTGTTGATGTTGCTGGCGTTAGTGACCATACCCCTCTATGTGGTTATGGAGCAGGGCGGCTTGGCAAACTTTCTATCAAGTGTGAGCAGTACTAATGCGCAGCTGCTCAATCCGTTGACGGATAGCCACGGAGAGCCACTCGGCATGATTGCCATCGTCTCATTACTGGCCTGGGGGCTTGGTTATTTTGGCCAGCCGCATATCCTGGCACGCTTCAAGGCCATAAGACATAGCGAGTTCGTACCCAAGGCGGAACGTATAGCGGTGAGTTGGGTTTTGATAACCCTGACCGCTGCCTGCCTGGTCGGTCTGGTGGGGATTCCCATATTCGAAGTCCCTCTGCAGGATGCGGAAAAGGTATTTATCCGTCTGGTCGATATGCTGTTTCATCCCCTAGTTGCGGGAATATGTCTGGCCGCTATTCTGGCCGCGATCATGAGTACCGCAGACTCCCAGCTGCTGGTTTCATCCAGCACCTTTACCGGCGACCTGTATCGCCTGTTATTGCGCAAACAAGCCACTGAAGCCGAACTGGTGATCGTCGGTCGTCTGGCGGTGTTCTCAATCGCATTAGTCGCCTTTCTGCTGGCGCTGGATCGGGACAATAAAGTTCTCGACCTGGTCTCCTATGCCTGGGCTGGATTTGGTGCAGCCTTCGGTCCGGTGGTACTCCTTTCCCTCTACTGGAAAGGGATGAACCGTTGGGGTGCGTTGGCGGGTATTGTGAGTGGTGGATTGACCGTTGTGATTTGGAAACCGCTTCAGGGTGGTCTGTTCGACCTGTATGAGATCATCCCGGGGTTTGCTATCTCATTGGTGATGATCCTGCTGCTCAGCAGACTCACCAGGCAAAAATCAAAGCCGATCGGGTGAGAAGAGTCTCCTGAAAATCGCTATCTTGGTGTGAATTATTGCGGGTAATGACTGCTCGACACCCTGTGTTTCACAGCATAAACCCCACTTCATGCAAATAAACGCCATTTAATAATATTTGTTTCATATGGGAATCTTGTGCATGAGATCACTGTGCGGTTATTTGAATAGTGTGATAGTGAACTGACGACTCAGCAGGTACACGACGAATGGATATGTTCAGCAACGGAAAGCACTAAGGTAAAAGGAGTAATCATGGGAAGAAGGGGTGAACACAGCAAATCGGAAATTGAGTGTATGGCGCTTGAGGCTGCAGAGGCGATCATTGAAGGCGAAGGATATGATGGTCTATCAGCCCGAAAGGTGGCCTCAGCCATCGGCTATACGGTCGGCAGTCTCTATTTTGTCTTCAGAAATCTAGATGAACTGATTCAACGGATTAACGGGCGGACCCTGGATCAACTCTATGCCGTCCAGGTTGATGCCTTGACCCATTGCCGGCTCCCGCAACAGTGTGTATTGGCGCTGGCAAGCTTATATATCGATTTTGCCGCTCGGCATCCACATCGTTGGCGGATGGTATTCGAACATCAACCGCGGGATGATGGGTTGTCCATGGAGATCTATAGAGAGAAGGTGGAACGTCTCTACGAATTGGTGGAAAAGCAGCTTAAGGCCTTGGCGGCCCGGCCGGATGAAGAGATCGCACTGGCAGCCAGGGCGCTTTGGAACGGTGTGCATGGTATTGCCACTATGACCATCGCACGCCATCCCTATATGGAGGGCAAGCTGTCGGGTCATCAGCTCAGTATGCACCTGATCAATCACTATCTGACCGGATTTCGTACCACTGAAATCAATAGCGTAATCACACGAACCATGGGTCAAGCGATCGATTATCCCAAATGACCGGTGTCGCTGGTCGGTGTGTAAGGATCCATCCGCGCAAGCGTTGACTTATGCCATCCCAGATATGACTGGCAGGGAAACAGGAAACTTGATTTCCTGTTTCCTTCATTTTCAATCCCTTGGGGCGGTCGAAAATGGTTTTACGACGGGGTGCGGCTTCAATCTCTGGATAGGTCAGGGTTTCCCCTGGGCCTGAATTCTTCACCGGTCCAGTCTCTTCCATTCCAAAACCCAGCAAATTACTTGGTATATCGTCACGATTTTCGTGTAGAATCCACCGCCATGATTTTTCAGTAAATATGACGGACCCCTAAACTGTCCGCAGCAGGAGTAACTGACGATGTCTGAACTGACACAAGATTCCGTAAACGAGGCCATAAAGGGATATGTGGAACCAAACCTTGAGAAGGATCTGGTAACCGCCAAGGCAATCAAGGGTATCGAGATTGAGGGTGGCAAGGTAGGCATAACAGTGGAGCTGGGCTTTCCTGCAAAGGGTTGTATGGATGTCATTTCTGCAGCCGTGCGGGAAAAGGTAGAGGCCCTACCCGGCGTGGAAAGCGTGGATGTCAAAATTGGTTCCAAGATTGCTGCCCACTCTGTACAGAAGGCGCTCAAGCCGATCGACAACATCAAGAACATTATCGCCGTTGCTTCCGGTAAAGGCGGGGTTGGTAAATCCACCACAGCGGTCAACCTTGCCCTTGCCCTGGCCGAGGAGGGGGCCAAGGTTGGTGTACTCGATGCCGATATATACGGTCCGTCACAGCCACGTATGCTGGGTATCAATGGCAAGCCGGACTCCAAGGACGGTAAAACCCTCGAGCCGATGCAAGGCTATGACATGCAAGCGATGTCGATCGGCTTTCTGATTGATGAAGAGACACCCATGATCTGGCGCGGTCCCATGGTCACCCAGGCCCTGGAGCAGTTGCTGAATGATACCAATTGGGACAATCTTGACTATCTGGTGGTGGATCTGCCCCCCGGTACCGGTGATACACAGCTGACATTGGCGCAAAAGGTACCTGTATCGGGCGCTGTGATCGTCACAACCCCCCAGGACATAGCCTTGCTGGATGCGCGTAAGGGTCTCAAGATGTTTGAGAAGGTGGAGGTTCCGGTATTGGGTATCGTGGAGAACATGAGTACCCATATCTGCTCAAACTGCGGCCATGAAGAGCATATCTTCGGTGAGGGCGGTGGTTCATCCATGGCCGAGCAGTACAACGTGGACCTGCTGGGTGCGCTGCCCCTGGATATCCGTATCCGGGAAGAGACCGATGGCGGCAAACCGACCGTGGTTGCCGAGCCCGAATCCCGTATATCTCAGATCTACCGCGAAATTGCCCGCAAGACAGCGGCCAAGCTCTCTCTGCAGGCCAAGGATTATGCGGCCAAATTCCCGAATATCGTGATTCAGAACAATTAGCGACTATTGGCTCTAGTGTAGTGTTCTATATAAAGCATACATTTAGACGAGGCCTATCATGAGTTGGCGTTTAAATCGCTTACCTCGCCCTGCGGGAAGCCACTCAAGCCACGATTGCGGCGTTGCACCCCTTGGAAAGGGAGCAGCCATTCCCTGCGGGCTGCGCCTTGCACTCGCGGCTTGAGTGGCTTTCTTAATGCACGCTTTATATAGAACACTACACTAGGTTGTTGTCTTACTGCGAATATCACGATGGATACAGTGAGTGAATAAAACCGCAAACGAGCGCCAATTACCGCGAATCTACGCAAAATAGAGGTTGCGTTACAAAACTATTCGCGACATTTTGCGGTGATTGGCGTTCATTTGCGATTAATCTCATTGAGGTTAAATGCCTTAAGTAAGCGCCATTCTCCTATGTCTTTGCTTATACGATCCCGTTTCCCAGGTTACTATCTGCAATGATTTGGTTGCTGGGTCAAACGTTAGGTTGCTGAATCCTTTATCCAAGGTCTCTCTGGCGATAACGTCTGCCATTTATTGATAATGTTGCAGAACAATTTTGCGGTCTGCTCCGTATCATAGATGGCCGAGTGGGCCTCACTGCTGTCCCAGTCGAGACCGGCGGCCTTTGCTGCCTTGGCGAGCACGGTTTGGCCATAGGCCACTCCCGCCAGAGTGACGGTATCGAAGGTGCTGAATGGGTGGAAAGGGTTGCGTTTGATCCCGGTTCTCTCGACAGCGGCGTTGAGAAAACCGAGATCGAAAAATGCGTTGTGACCGACCAGGATCGCCCTTTTACACCCACTTGCCTTGACAGCCTTTCGGATGGGGGTAAAGAGTAGCCGTAACGCCTCCTTTTCCGCAACGGCGTCACGAAAGGGGTGCTCAGGATCGATGCCGTTGAATTCGAGTGCCTTGGGATCAATATTGGCCCCTTCAAACGGCAGCAGATGATAGGCGTGGGTCTCGGCGGGGTAGAGAAAGCCATGCTGATCCATGGCAATTGTCGTGGCGGCGATCTCCAATAGTGCATCCTTGGCTGAATCGAAACCACCGGTCTCAACGTCTACCACCACGGGCAGATAGCCGCGAAATCGCTGCGCCATGGCGCTGTTGTAGCTGATGTCATTCATCGGCCCTAGGATAGAGAAAGGTAGTGATTATTTCGAATCTTTTCGTCCAATGCCTAGCATCCGCATTGCTCCGGCCTGGATTTCGTACCCAGGAATAGCGCACTTTCCATACCATCCTGCTTGCTGGCGGTTGTGACTAGGGTAAGGCAGATTCTGCACTTTTCATTTCACCTACGGCCGATCAGGCTGATATGATGTCGAACCTGATTGCTGGGTATGTGTTAGAGAAGAATATGGTAATGGTGACTTTCAACCCTAGTTCACGTGGGGTGCGAATTGCCAGCCAAACAATGAGCTTGATAACTGTGAGTAAAAGGATTGTCATCGTCGGTCTACTGCTGCTGTTTTTAACAGGTTGCGCCAGCATACAAAACAGACACCCAACCGATCCACTTGAGTCGATCAATCGTGGGATCGATGAATTCAACCAGGAGGTTGACATATACGTGGCGAAACCCGTAGCCAAGGGTTATCGGGTGGTTACACCCTCGGTTTTGGATCTGGGGATAACTAATTTTTTCAATAATCTCGCGGATGTTCCCTCCGCGGTGAATAATCTTCTGCAACTCAAACCCACCCATGCCTTGACCGATCTTGGACGGGTCTGTATCAATACCACACTGGGTATATTCGGGCTATTCGATGTGGCATCCGATATGGGGATCCCAAACTACAAGGAGGATTTGGGACAGACCTTGGGCTTTTGGGGAGTGGGTGATACCCCTTATCTGGTTGTGCCTTTTCTCGGGCCCACCACACTTCGCGACCTGATAGGCTTGGCTGGCGACACCTGGCTGAACCCTATCAGTTACCCGAGTCAAGAGACATACTATGCCTTGACGACCTTGAGACTTATCGATGTGCGCGCCGATTTGCTTGAGGCAGGGGATGTTCTGGATGAGGCAGCAGTGGATAGATATGCCTTCCAAAGGGAGTTCTATCTGCAAAAAAGGGATTCACAGATAAAAGATGGTCCCAATCATATGGATGAGGACGATCTCTTCGACGACACCTTTTTCGATGATGAAGAGCTGTTCCTGGAAGAAAACGAATAGCGCCTATCAGCGGACCAGCTGCCAGCTGATCGTCTCGCCACTACCCAAGGGGACTACCCTGTCTTGACCGAACTGGTAGCTCTCGGGTGCTACCCACTCCCTCTTCTCCAGGGTGATGGTCTCCCGGTTCCGGGGCAGGCCATAGAAATCCGGCCCAAACAAGCTGGCGAATCCCTCCAGCCTCTCCAGTGCACCGACCTGTTCGAATAGCTCCGCATAGAGTTCAATTGCTGCATATGCGGTATAACACCCAGCGCATCCGCAGGCACACTCCTTGGCATGTTGAGGATGGGGAGCGCTATCGGTGCCGAGGAAGAAGTGGGATTCACCGCTGGTTGCCGCTTCGATCAGTGCCCTTTGGTGGCTCTCCCGTTTCAGGATCGGCAAGCAGTAAAAGTGGGGGCGAATACCACCGACCAGCATGGCATTACGATTGTAGAGCAGGTGCTGCACCGTGATGGTCGCCCCAAGCCTGCCCTCATTGGCACGCACGAAATCAACCGCCTGCTTGGTGGTAATGTGCTCGAAAACCATTGGCAGGGCAGGAAAGTCCCGGGTCAAGGGTTGTAGATGGCGATCGATAAACACCTGCTCACGATCGAAGATATCCACATCCGGGTCGGTCACTTCGGCATGAATCAGTAGAGGGAGTCCCTCGTTCTGCATCGTTTCGAGGGCCGGATAGCAGCGGCGTATGTCTGTGACCCCCGCGTCTGAATGGGTTGTCGCACCCGCGGGGTAAAGCTTTATCCCTTTGATTATCCCACTATTTTTCGCGGCAATCACCTCGTCACTGCTGAGATGGTCAGTCATATAGAGTGTCATCAGGGGGGTAAAGTCACTGTTCTGCGGAAGTGCAGCGAGAATTCGCTCCCGATACGCCATGGCCATGGCTGTCGTTGTAACCGGCGGTTTCAAATTGGGCATCACTATGGCGCGGGCGAATCGTTCGGCGGTGTGGGCCACCACGGATGCCATGGCATCGTCATCCCGCAGATGCAGGTGCCAGTCGTCTGGTCTGATTAGGCTAATGTGCATGGAGTGCTATTTCGGTCCGGTTTTGGATTTCTGATTATATTAGAAAATGCCTATTTAATGTTTTTTTACAATTAAAAATCGCAATTTGTTAATTTAAGTATTTTCTAATATTCTACACCTCGAAGGCTACGCTGTATCTGCTTTCTCAAAATACATCATGATTACATTCTATCTCGAGGAGAGTGAATAATGAAAAAGATCGTTCAAGCTTCTGCAGCTGCTGCATTGATCATTGCTTCCGCTTCCGCTTCCGCATGGTGGGGCGGCCCAGGCTACGGTAACCGGGGTTGGGGCAACGACGGTTGGGGCGACGGCTGGGGTGATGGCTCCGGTGACTTCAGCTTTGGTATGAGCGGCAGTGCTCGTGGTTCCGGCTATGGTCGCGGCAACAACTACTATCGTGACTACTATGGTTATGGTCCCTATGGCTATGGCGCACCTTATGGTTATGGCGCCCCTTATGGTTATGGCTACCCACCAGTAGCACCGGTTGCACCGGCAGCTCCTGCAACACAGGCTGCACCTGCTAAGTAAAGCGGTTAAATACTTTAGCACAGGGACTTCTCGGCACAGGGATGTGCAAGGGCAGACAGCGTGGTTTTACACTAAAAAATTCTGGGTACTAAAAAATGAAAAAGATTTCTATCATTGCCGCGGCAATCGCCATGGCAGCCTCATCGGCAACTGTTAACGCTTGGTGGGGCAACGATTGGAGTGACGATTTCTTTGGTGACGGTTTCGGTGCTGGTGATTTCGACTTCAATTTTAACATGAGTGCACGCGGTAACGGTTATGGCCGTGGATACAACAACTATCGCAACTACTATGGCTATGCTCCCTACGGATATGCGCCATACGGTCATGCCCCTGTTGTTCCTACAATGACCGAAGAGCAGAAGGCTGCCATGGAAGAGCAGCAGAAGGCCTTTGCCGAACAACAGAAGGCATTTGCCGAGCAGCAACAAAAGGCCTTCGAACAGGCGGTTGCTGCGCAACGTGAATATGCCGAAAAATATAGTGCTGATCCCCGTGCTGCTATGGAAGCTGAAATGAAGGCCTTCCAGGAGCAGATGCAGGCTCAGCGTGATCAGATGCAACCCCGTTATGATGGTATGGCTCCTGCCAGACCAGAGATGCCCGAAGCCATCGCTAAACGTATGGAAGAGTCTCAGGCTCGCCGTGACGAGATGGTCAAAGAGATGGAAGCGCGTCGCGCTGAGGCTATGAAAATGATGGAAGAGCGCCGCAAAGTTGCTATGGAGCGCAAACCCTTCGAAATGCCTGTGTTCGAGTCTCGCAAAGACATCTAAGAAGAATACCACTGCAGGCTACTAGTGAAGGCGCTACCGGTTTAACCGGTAGCGCCTTTTTTTATATTGTTTGGGAGATGCTATCTGCCCAGGACACACCGGGTACTATCAGTCGCACTATTGCAGAATCGGGAACGCTGAGGTTTGGGTCATGGTATGGCATGTAATTCTGGCACGCCCGACCAGGAAAGGTTAATTAACAGTAAAAACAGGGAATTAAGTCAGAAAAATAATCATCCAAAACGCTGAAAAGTAACCCGTCTTGCTGTATATTACGCCTATCAATTCAAACCATTGGCTAGCCAAATAGTTTCTCAGCCGTATGAGATAGATCCTGATCTCCAAGCTGGAGAACGGATTTTGTTTGCCAGAATAACCGTCAGAGAATAACGATGCCGACTAGACCCGATACCGATCCGCTAGAGACACAGGAGTGGCTGGATGCCTTGGAGGCCGTACTCGAGAACGAAGGTGTGGATCGCGCCCACTTTCTCATTGAGCGCCTGGTTGATAAGGCCCGCCGGTCCGGTGCTTACCTGCCGTTCAGTGCAAACACGGCCTATGTGAATACCATACCGGTGACCAAGCAGCAGCGTTTCCCCGGTGATCGGGCCATGGAGCGTCGGATCAGGTCTTTCATACGCTGGAACGCCATGGCCATGGTGGTCCAGGCAAACAGGATATCCACAGAGTTGGGCGGTCATATTTCCAGCTTTGCCTCCGGTGCCACCCTATTCGATGTGGGCTTCAACCACTTTTTCCACGCCCCCAGCAAGGAGCGGGACGGTGATCTGATCTTTTTTCAGGGACACTCCGCGCCTGGGGTATATGCCAGGGCATAC
>NATW01000130.1 GCA_003094555.1 gamma proteobacterium symbiont of Ctena orbiculata | reverse complement strand
GCATCCTCCATCTCTCCCAGTTCTTTCTGAATCGCCTTCATCTGTTCATTCAGATAGTACTCGCGCTGATTCTTCTCCATCTGCCGCTTCACCCGGCCACGGATGCGCTTTTCCATCTGCAGGATGTCATTTTCACCCTCCATCAGCCCCATCAGATGTTCCAGACGTTCACGTACGTTGGGAATCTCAAGCACATGTTGTTTCTCTTCCAGCTTCAATGACATATGTGCCGCGATGGTATCCGCAAGACGGCTCGGTTCATCAATGCTCGAAAGGGAGGTAAGCACCTCTGGAGGTACCTTCTTGTTGAGTTTGACATACTGATCAAACAGGTTGGTGGCCGAACGCATCAATACTTCACTCTCACGACCCGCCACATCGATGGTATCAGTCAGGGTCTCAAGCCTGGCGGTAAAGAACTCATCGGTATCGACGAATTCGGTGATGCGCGCCCTTTCTCCACCTTCGACAAGCACCTTCACGGTACCATCAGGTAATTTGAGCAGCTGGAGGATATTTGCCAGGGTGCCGATGGCATACATATCCACCACATCCGGATCATCCACATCAGCGCTCTTTTGCGCCGCCAGCAGAATCTGTTTATTACTCTGCATCGCAGAATCCAACGCCTGGATGGATTTTTCACGCCCCACAAACAGAGGGATAACCATATGAGGATAGACGACCACGTCGCGCAGCGGTAAAACCGGAACAACGTTGTTCTGACTGATCGTCTTGGTGGAATCTGTATACTCGTGGCCCATTAAATTATCCTCTATTTGGCATTCTCTCTGCCTAAAAAACCTTCAATCTTTGGTATAACAGTCAGTATTGGGATTTGATACTGGCGGGTAATGATATGTTCAATCCGTTTCCATATATGCGGATTGACACTATATAAAGGACATATATAAGGGTGGAGGCTAGATGTTTCAAGCCTATTATGCAATGTATATTGCGGAGACAAACCCTTAGATGACGAATATGCCTGCCAGATAGTTTATGAATTCAAGAACATACCCACGTTTATCAGACAATCCAATGGGTTAAACTACTACTTGTGGGAATGTCTGATCGTCAGGCGATGTAGAACTAATCAGATGCGGCAATCTGCTTGTCGCTGTTCTCATAGATCATCAGCGGCTCAGACTCACCTGCGATCACCGCCTCATCCACTACCACCTTTGTCACCTCGTCCATGGAGGGAAGATCATACATGGTATCAAGCAGTACCTGCTCCAAGATGGTACGCAATCCACGTGCCCCGGTCTTGCGCAGCATGGCCTTGCGGGCGATGGCTCGCAGGCCGTCTTCACGGATCTCAAGCTCACAGCCCTCCATCTCAAACAGACGGCTATATTGCTTGGTCAGGGCGTTCTTCGGCTCGGTGAGGATCTTCACCAGGGAGGCCTCATCCAGCTCTTGCAGGGTGGCCACGACGGGCAGACGACCGACAAACTCGGGAATCAGACCATATTTGATCAGATCCTCGGGTTCCACATCGACGATGATATCGCCGATGGAGCGTGAGTCATCCTTGCTCTTCACCTCTGCGGAAAAGCCGATACCGCCCTTTTCCGAGCGATCCTTGATGACCTTCTCAAGCCCGGCAAAGGCACCACCTACGATAAACAGGATATTTGAGGTGTTGACCTGCAGAAACTCCTGCTGGGGATGCTTACGTCCGCCCTGGGGGGGTACCGAGGCCACCGTACCCTCGATCAGTTTCAGTAGGGCCTGCTGAACACCTTCACCCGAAACATCCCGGGTAATGGAGGGGTTATCTGACTTGCGGGAGATCTTATCGATCTCATCGATGTAAACAATGCCTGTCTGGGCCTTTTCCACATCATAATCACACTTTTGTAACAGCTTTTGGATGATGTTTTCCACATCTTCGCCCACATAGCCCGCCTCGGTAAGCGTTGTCGCATCCGCGATTGTGAAAGGCACATTCAGCAGCCGGGCAAGGGTCTCAGCCAGCAGGGTCTTACCCGATCCGGTGGGGCCGATCAGCAGGATATTGGACTTGGCCAGTTCCACATCACTCTCTTTACCGATGGTATCGAGGCGTTTGTAGTGGTTGTAAACCGCAACCGAAAGCACCTTTTTCGCGCGGTGTTGGCCAATGACATACTGATCGAGGGTCTTTTTGATCTCATGGGGCCTGGGAAGCTTGTTAATACTCTCTTCCCCGGGATCCTGCATCTCTTCACGGATGATATCGTTACAGAGCTCAACACATTCGTCACAGATAAAGACAGAAGGACCGGCGATCAGCTTGCGCACCTCGTGCTGGCTCTTGCCGCAAAAGGAGCAATACAGCAGTTTGCCGTCATCGCCTTTTCCGCTCTTGTCACTGCCCATATCTAAACTCCTCGAACCGAAATCAACCCGCTTCTAACTCAATCATATCTAACTGCGCATAGATGGCAAGGTCAGCGTCACAAAACCCTGACCTGTGTATCAGGCCCAGCATGCCACCGGCAACCACCCTCGGAGACTGGTTTTTTAGCCTGTAACACCTTCGCGATTACTCAGTACAGAATCGATCAGACCATAGGCTACCGAGTCATTGCCACCCATGAAATTATCGCGTTCGGTGTCCTCTCCGATCTTTTCCAGGCTCTGCCCGGTATGTTGGGCCAGAATGGTATTCAAACGCTCCCGCAGCAGCAGAATCTCTTTCGCATGGATCTCTATATCAGTCGCCTGTCCCTGGAAACCACCTAGGGGTTGGTGAATCATCATACGGGAATTCGGTAGACAATACCGCTTACCCTTGGCCCCTCCCGTCAACAGCAAAGCCCCCATACTGGCCGCCTGACCAATACACATGGTACTGACATCGGGGCGCACGAACTGCATGGTATCGTAGATCGAGAGTCCTGCCGTGACCGACCCACCGGGTGAATTGATATACAGGTGGATATCCTTGTCCGGGTTCTCTGATTCAAGAAACAGCAGCTGGGCGACAACCAGGTTGGCCATATGGTCTTCCACCGGCCCGACCAGAAAAATAACCCGCTCCTTGAGCAGTCTTGAATAGATATCGAAGGAGCGCTCGCCTCTGGCGGTCTGCTCGATGACAATCGGTACCAGACCAAGACTTTGTGCATCCGGCATACCTGATGAAAACTGTTCACTCATAGCTGTTTTTTCCTCAGGGTCAACCCTGCTCCGTCAATGCGGCGAATGTGGTCTTATCATCCACAACACCTACCTGATCAATAACCCAGTCGACAACCTGATCTTCCAACACAACATTCTGTACTGAAGCCAATTGCTGCTGATTGCCATAATAGAACTTAACTACCTCTTCCGGCTGCTCATAGCTGGCCGCGTACTCCTCAATTGTTTCGCGTACACGATCATTATCGACCTGAATCTCGTTTTGTTTAATGATCTCACCGATTAACAGGCCCAGGCTCACACGTCTCCTGGCCTGTTCCTCGAACATCTCGGCAGGCAGTTCGAAACTGCCGGCGCCCTGACCCATCTGCTCTCGGGTCTGCTTGCGCAGTGCCTCGACCTCCTCCTCGATCAGCGCCTTGGGAATATCGATCTTATTCTGTTCGAAGATAAGATCCATTGCCTGATTCTTTATCCGAGCCTTGATGCGCTGGGAAAGTTCACGTTCCATGTTTTCCTGGATATCCTGTTTCAGCTTGTCCACGCCATCACTGGCGCCAAACTCCTTGGCAAACTCATCATCCAGCTGGGGCAGGACTTCTTCCGCCACCTCACTCACTTCCACCTCGAACGTTACCGGTTTTCCTGCCAGCTCTTCCACCCGGTAATCCTCGGGGAATTTCAGATCAATGGTACGTTTTTCCTCCTTGAGTATGCCCACCAGACCAGTTTCAAAGCCTTCGATCATGCGCTTTGAACCGAGCACCAGGTCCACATTCTCGGCACTGCCGCCTTCAAATGCCTCCCCATCGACCATGCCCTTGAAACTGATTTTCACCTGATCGCCTTCAGCAGCGGCACGATCGACACTGTTCCAGCTAGCCCGCTGCTTACGCAGCTTCTCAATCATATCCTCGATATCCTCTGCGGTAATCTCGGTAACCGGTCGCTTGATCTCTCCCTCGAGCTTGGCCAGTTCAATTTCGGGCATCACTTCCAGGGTGGCCACATAACTGAACAGCCCCTCCTCGGTGCTCTCCTTGGGCTCGATCTTCGGCATCCCTGCAGGATGCAGCTTCTCCTGCTGAATCGCCTCCTGGTAGCTGCTCTCGATCATTTGACCATACACCTCCTGCAGCACCTGCCCACCGTAGTTACGGCGTAATAAATTCATAGGCACCTTTCCAGGACGAAAGCCATCCAACTTGGCGGTCCGACCTATCTGCTTCAGACGCTTGGTGACCTCCACCTCGATCTGCTCTGCCGGCAATTCGACCGTTACGCGTCGCTCTAGCCCTTCACCCGATTCCACCGAAACTTGCATGGTTCTTCTCCTGGCAGCCATATCTGCCATTATCTCTTTGTAAAAACAGGAAATACCCTGGGAATTGCGCTTGGCAATTAGCAGGAAAAATTGGTGCGAAAGGAGAGACTCGAACTCTCACGGGTTGCCCCACAGGAACCTAAATCCAGCGCGTCTACCAATTCCGCCACTTTCGCTCGCCAGCCTGGACAGGGTAAAAAAACCGCAATTGCCTTGCTGAGAACGGGCCATTATAACGATGAATAACGGAACTCTCCAAGCCAATTACTTGCAAATCCCTCTTCATCCGTTTTTCCCAGCTGAAATCACGCCGCCCCGCTAAGGCAAGCTGAGCTCTCGAGCATTCGAGACCCGGAGCGACTAACTATTCACCTCAACCCGATCGACACGCTGAAAACCCCGGGGAAGTTTACCCCCCCGACGCCCACGCTCTCCTTGATAGCCATCCAGGTCCGACGGCTTGAGGACGATGTAACGCTTGCCTGCATGGGCAGTGAGGCTTGCCCCTTGGGGCACCACTGCCAGAGCGATCACAAACTCTTGCCTGGCAGCTACCCGCTTCGCCGCAATACCGATAATCTTGTTGCCTTTGCCCCGGGCCAGCTGGGGCAATTCCGCAACGGGGAACACCAGCATGCGGCCCTCATTGGATATGGCCACGACCCGATCATTGGTATGATCCATTATCAGGGCAGGATGCAGGACCCGAGCCCCCTTCGGCAGTGATAACAGGGCCTTACCCGATTTATTCTTCGCCAACATATCGGAAAGTCTGACACGGAAACCGTAACCCGCATCGGAGGCGAGCAGATACTCCCCATCCGGATCTCCTCCCACAACAGCCCTGAAGGTCGCACCGGTAGCAGGCGACAGACGCCCGGTCAGGGGTTCCCCCTGGCTGCGGGCGGAAGGCAGTGTATGGGCCAGCAGGGAATAGCTACGCCCATTCGAGTCGATAAATACCGCCTGTTGATTACTACGTAAGCGCGCTGCTGCGAGGAAGCTGTCACCTGCTCTATAGTTTAGCGTCGCCGGATCGATCTCATGCCCCTTGGCGGAACGCGCCCAACCCTTTTCGGAAAGCACCACCGTAACCGCCTCACTCGGAGTCAAGTCGGTCTCGGCCAGTGCCTCCGCCGGCTCACGTTCCACAATAGGCGACCGACGTTCATCCCCATACCGCTCCGCATCGGCCTGTAGCTCCTTACGTATCAGGGTACGTAACCGCTGTTTGGAACCAAGGGTCTTTTGCAGGGACTTTCTCTCCTCTTCCAGCTCATCCTGCTCAGTACGAATCTTGATCTCTTCCAGTTTGGCCAGATGCCTCAGGCGCAGGTTGAGAATCGCTTCTGCCTGGGCCTCCGAAAGAGAAAATCTTTTGATCAACTCAGCCTTAGGCTCTTCTTCATGGCGGATAATGGCGATAACCTCATCGATATTGAGGTAGGCGATCATCAGGCCCTCGAGGATATGCAGACGTTCCAGCACCTGGTCCAATCGGTACTGCAGGCGTCTGCGTACCGTCTCGGTGCGAAACTGCAACCACTCCTTGAGCAGGGTGCGCAGATCCTTGACCGATGGTCGGCCATCGATACCGATCAGATTCATATTCACCCGGTAGGTGCGCTCCAGATCGGTGGAGGCGAACAGGTGCGACATCACCCGTTCAATGTCGACCCGGTTGGAGCGTGGCACAATCACCAGACGGGTCGGGTTTTCATGATCCGATTCATCCCGCAGATCCTCTACCAGAGGCAGTTTTTTCGCCTGCATCTGGGCGGCAATCTGCTCCAGTATCTTGGCTCCGGAGACCTGATGCGGCAGAGCGGTGATGAGAATGTCGCCATTCTCACGTTCGTAGCGCCCGCGCATGCGTATCGAACCACTGCCGCTTTCGTAGATCTTAAGCAATTCATCCGCAGGGGTGATAATCTCCGCTTCGGTGGGATAGTCGGGCCCCTGGATGTGGGTCATCAATTCAGCAACACTGGCCTTTGGCGACTCCAGCAGATGGATGCAGGCACTCACCACCTCGCGCAGATTGTGGGGCGGAATATCGGTTGCCATGCCCACCGCAATACCCGATGTGCCATTAAGGAGTAGATTGGGCACCCTGGCGGGCAGGATCGAGGGCTCTCTGAGGGTGCCATCGAAATTCGCGGTCCAATCCACAGTCCCCTGACCAAGTTCCGAGAGCAACAGTTGGGCATAGGCGGTCAATCGCGATTCGGTATAGCGCATGGCGGCGAACGACTTGGGATCGTCCGAGGAACCCCAGTTACCCTGGCCATCGATGAGGGGGTAGCGATAGGAGAAACCCTGGGCCATCAACACCATCGCCTCGTAGCAGGCAGTGTCCCCATGGGGATGGAACTTACCCAGCACGTCACCCACGGTACGCGCCGATTTCTTGAATTTCGCCGTGGCGCTCAGCCCCAACTCCGACATGGCGTAGACGATGCGCCGCTGCACCGGTTTCAATCCATCACCGATGTTGGGCAGGGCGCGATCGAGGATCACGTACATGGCGTAGTTGAGATAGGCCTGCTCGGTGAACTGGCTCAGCGGTTGCTGTTCTATCCCCTCGAGGCTTTGATCAATGCTGTCAGTCATAAATAGTCATGCTCTGTCTGGATCCGGATCACTGACCTGGAACGAGGCCAGATCATACGGAAAGCCGTGGTGTTAGGGAATAGCGCAATAACGACTATTGGAAGTGGGATACAAAGATCTCAAACAGATATGACAATCAGTTGGAATAGCGCAGGACCAAATAGAACAGTGACGCCGGGAGAATATAGGAGGCACCTGCGAGCAACGACAGTGGAGCTGTCGTGATCGAGCCTGAAATAAGAAAGAGCCCTGCCATACAGCCACTTGCAACGCCCCAAAGTAGCCATATGAGCAGGCCCCTATGCCACAACCGGCCCGTCATATAGCTTGACCTCAAGAAGTTAAGGATTACCCTGAGGAGAAACAGCCAGGCCATGAGAGTCAGCAACAGATAGGTCATGCCCGGCCTGTCGCCCAGGATGATCGACAGGTAAAACACCAGCTGTGCGGCCAACATCAGAAAAAACAGTGATCCATAGCCCACATAACGCAGGGGGGAGACCTTCAGTCGGCTCGGCAAATAGGCAAGCAACTGTGGGAAAAGAAAAAAGGGCAGAACACCATATAACAGATTGAAGCTCAGCCACCCATCCGCAACAGACATCCCGTACCGCCAATGCAACAATCCCAGGCATATAGAGATCCCCCCACCCGCCGAAAGCAACCTGATGGGAGAATCAATCAGCCATTGCCAGAGGGGCAACTGCCGGTTGCGATCTATATTGGCGGATGAAGGAATTGTGATACACATGTCAGGCGCATCTGATCATCGCTCTGCTCACCCCGCCATGATTTCCATCAATGGGTTTCAGCCACCAAGTCAACACCGACAGGGTGATCGGATTTTAGCCTGGCACGAGAATCGCTTAGACTTCCACTATAAACACAACAAGGGATAAATCATGAGCAACCCATTTGCCACGCCACAAGATGCCGAAGACGCCTACTACGACGCCATAGAGGAGAAGGATCTGCAGGCATTGATGGCGGTCTGGGATGAGAGCGAGGATGTGCTCTGCCTACTGCCGATGATGGCGGCACAAAGAGGCAAGGAAGCGATCAGCAAGGTGTGGGACCCCCTGATGCAGAGCGATATCGGATTGGATATCCAGACCAAGCACCTGACATGGATCGAAACCCCCGAGCTCGCCATCCACCTGGTTGAGGAGTTGGTGAAAGGACCAGGTCAAACCGAAGCGCAGCCTGTCTATGCCACCAATATCTTTCGTAAAAGCGGACTCGGCTGGAAACTGCTGATGCATCAGAACTCACCCACGCCACCACCTCCCGGGCTGCATATACCGGGCATGGAGATGTAATGGAAAATCACAAACTGGTGATGCCCCAACATCTCAACCAGTACGGCTATCTGTTTGGCGGCAACCTGCTGCGATGGGTGGATGAAAACGCCTGGATAGCCGCGGTACAAGACTATCCCGGACGACGCTTTGCCACCATCGGCATGGACCGGGTTGAGTTTCACCGCAGTGTACGCAAGGGAACCATTCTCCGCTTCGATATTCAGCAGAGCCACAAAGGCGTGACATCAGTGCAATACCTGGCAAATGTCTATGCAAAGGATCCGGATAGCGGTATGGAGGAGAGTGTCTTCAGTACCACAATCACCTATGTCTGCCTGGACGACGAGGGGAAAAAACAACCGATATGATACAAACTCACCGGATTGCGATTCTTTCAAAAACACCCTTTGTGCTTTGAGTTTTTAGTTTTTAGTTTTTAGTTTTTAGTTTTTAGTTTTTAGTTTTTAGTTTTTAGTGATTGTGCCCTAACCAACAAAAACTCAAAACTCAAAACTTTTTAATAAACCGTTTGTGTCATTCATCCTCCGAGTCGGGTAGCGCCGCCTTGCGAAACACCGGCAGGTCCGGGCTCTGCTCCTCGTCCAGCTCCACCTTCTCGATCTTATCGAAGCGATTGGTGATCTTGCGCGCCGAGATATTCACATCGCTGACATCCTGGTGTGCCTGTCCGATATGTCGCGCCAGGTTGTCCATACGGTTTTGAAAGCGACCGAAGTCTTTCGACAAGGCACGCAGATGTTCCTGAATGATATGCACCTGTTCCCGGGTGGCCGCGTCCTTGAGCACAGCACGGGCAGTGGTGAGAATCGCCATCATGGTGGTTGGCGATACCAGCCATACCCGCTTACGGAAGGCCTCCTCCACGAGGTCGGGGAAGTGGGCATGGATCTCAGCGAACACCGCCTCCGCCGGAATGAACATCACTGCGCCGTCCGAGGTTTCACCGGGGATGATATAGCGGCTGGCGATATCCTCCATATGTTTTTTGATATCGCTGCGGAACTGCCGCTGTGCCTGGCTACGCTCCGACTCGGCCAGCTGATCGTCGAGCATTCGCTGATAGGACTCCAGGGGAAACTTGGCATCGATCGCCACATTGCCGGTGGGATCGGGTAGAAACAGCACACAGTCAGCCCGTCGCCCGTTACTCAAGGTGTGTTGCAGGGCAAAACCCGATTCCGGCATCACATTGCGCACCAGCGCCGACAACTGTACTTCGCCGAAGGCACCCCGGGAACGCTTGTCCGCAAGCACCTCCTGCAGACTGACCACATTGGTGGAGAGTTCAGTGATCTTCTTCTGCGCCTCATCGATACGGGTCAGGTGAGTGAGCACCTGGTTGAAGGTCTCAGTGGTCTTCTCAAAACCCTCGTTGAGGCGCTTCTCCACCTGGCCGCTGATCTCCTTGAGGCGATGATCAGTGGTCTCGGTCAGGCCCTGCACCCTTTTACCCAGGTTGTCTGCATGCTGGGTCAACGCCTCAGCCACCTGTTTGCGTACCTCGCCCATACCGGACTGCAAGGCTTCTTGCTGTTTTCGCATGCTCTCCAGCTGACGTTCATCGAAGGCCTCTCGATGCCGTACCAGGGATTGGGCCAGGGATTCACGCAACTCCCCGAGCTTCTCCTGCTGCTGCAACCTGCCCTCTCCCAGGCCCTCGGTGACTGCTTTCTTCAACCCCTCAAACTGTTCCAGTAAATCAAGCCGCAATCGCCCCGTACCATCGGAGAGATGCTGCTGCATCTCACCATAGCGTCGCTCCATGCCCTGGTAGATTTTGTCCGAGCGTTCCATCTGGGTCTGCTGCATTCCGTGCAGCAGGCGCTGCTGAGCCAGGGTGCCCCGGGCGATGCGCTCGGTCATCAGATCGCGCAGTTCGCTCTGTTCCCGGGTGTAGTGGCGCTCCTGCTCATGCAGGGAGTCCTGTAACGACTGCTGATGGTGGATGCGGGCCCGCTGTTCACGCTGCTGGGTATCGAGCAGCCGAGCCAACCAATAGAGCACCCAACCGAGCAGTATCAGACAGACAAATCCAAGGATGAGCAACAACTGCAGCAGGGTTGAAGCTTGGGTGAACCATTCCATGCCAAGGCCTATTAGATCAATATCGACAGGTCCAACTATACCCCATCCAGTGACTCAAAACCTGAGTCCGTGCTTGCATCCAACCGATGCAGAGATTACCTTTGCCGACCTGTCATACGCCATACACCTACTTCAGGATTGATCGCAGATGCGCATACACCTCAAGACCTTGGGTTGTCGTCTCAACGAGGCGGAGATGGAGACCTGGAGCCGTGATTTTCAGGCCCGGGGTCATCGCATGACGCAACAGGTGGAAGAGGCTGATCTGCTGGTAGTCAACACCTGCGCCGTAACCGAAGAGGCAGTCCGAAAATCCCGTAAGCTGCTGAGCCGCAGCAACCGCCTGAATCCTCATGCCCGGTTGGTGGTCAGCGGTTGTTATGCCTCATTGAACTCTGACGCTACCGCTGAGATCGAGGGGGTGGACCTGGTAGTGAACAACCGGGACAAAGAACGTCTGGTGGAGATCGTCAGTGAAAAACTCGATCTCAGCATTATGCCCCAGAGTGCCATCGAAGGGGATGCGGCCGGCCTCCTCTCCCGCGGACGCCAGCGGGCATTCATCAAGGTCCAGGATGGTTGCCGCTATCGTTGCACCTTCTGCATCGTCACCCTGGCCCGGGGCGATGAGCACAGTCGTCCCGCCGAGGAGATCATCGCCGAGATCAACCATCTGCAAACCCAGGGGATCCAGGAGGCAGTGCTCACCGGGGTGCATATCGGGGGTTACGGATCCGACATCGACTCGTCGATAAGCGACTTGATCCGCCGGATTCTGCGGGAAACGGAAATCCCCCGACTGCGCATCGGATCCATCGAACCCTGGGACATACCTGGGGATTTCTGGTCACTGTTCGACAATCTTCGCTTCATGCCCCATCTGCACCTACCACTGCAGAGTGGGTCGGACAGCGTTCTGAGGCGTATGGCCAGGCGCTGTCGTAGCGATGAATATCGGCAACTGGTCAAGCGGGCCAGGGAGCAGGTCCCGGACATCAATATCACCACCGATATCATTGTCGGCTTCCCCGGCGAGAGCGAAGAGGAGTGGCAACAGACCCTCAAATTCGTCGAAGAGACAGGTTTCGGTGATCTGCATATCTTCGCCTATTCCCCTCGCCAGGGCACCAAGGCGGCGAGCCTGCCCGGGGCCCTCAGCCGGGAAGTCAAGCGGCAGCGCAGTCAGGCACTGCATCGATTGGCTGAACAGTTGAAACTGCAAACCTTGCGGCCCTATCTCGGCCGTACTTTGCCAGTATTGATTGAAGCTGGTGACGAGTTTGGCTGGGGAGGCTATACACCCAACTACCTGCGCATAATGGCCAAAGGACCCGCCGGGATCGATTTGAAGAACCGTATCGTCGATGTCTTGATATCTGAAATCGATGCGGAGCGGCAACTCCAGGGGAGGGTCCACAGCATAGAATCAATCCATCACACATGCAATCAAGCGACAGAGAAGCAAGTCTGAACGCACACGAAGATGCGTTCAGACTATTGACACAGACTCACCAGTTATAGGTCGTACCCACACCATCAACAGTGATTGTATACGCACTACAGCTGTCGAAACTGGCCGTGGCGAAGGTACCACTCCCTCCATACAGGGTAAGCATGCCGGTACCGGGGACAGCTTCCGTGCAATTGTAGGTGAGCGCCTGGCTGGTGGTCACATCTACCCGTCCATGATCCGGATCATAGAAGGTCATGTTGACATAGTAACCCGAGACATCGTTCCCGCTTACCGAAAGATCTTCAATACGATAGATCCTGTCGTCTATACCAGCGAAATCCGAGGTGATGCTGCAGGAGATGGAGGGGGTCGATATATTGCTGCAGGCAAGGGTCATGTTGATCGCATGTGATTCACCGATATAGGAGACCGTCACCCGGAATACCATATGCAGACTATCGGCACTGCTACTGGCATTGAATGTCACCGGACCGTTGATCACCAGGGTTCCACCCTCCATATCACTCATGCCACAGTTGGTGAAGGTTATGCTGCCTTCGGTCTCAGCGTCATTGGTATCCGCGATAGCACTGCCGCCGGCATCGCATATATCCGCTGACAAGTCGGTGGTTCTGGCGGCAGTGGAACTCTCCAGTTGACCTATCCACTGGGCTATCCTTGGGGCCATCTCCGTAAGCTTGGAAGTGGCTGAGGCCTGTGGACGCATTGCAACGCCGGATAGGGCATCGGAAGCTACCGCCTGTTGGGTGCCCGAAGCCGCTCCTGTGGCAAGATCCTTGGCATTGGTTGCATCGATTGTGGCTTCAGCAGTGGAACCCGTATAGGTGGTGGTGCTCGACGAACCGGATCCGCCACCATCGCCACCACCACCGCCGCATCCCTGTAGCATCAGCACTGAAAAAAGCAGGAAAATCAAACGAATAGATAAGTTATTCATGAAAATAAACCCTTTATCATCTCTCCTAAAAAATTTCCACTCATTATATATGGTAATAAGATACAGTGCCCGAATAATGATCAAAGCGAATCGTCATTTTATGCATGACATCACAATTGGATCAGGCTCAGAGACTGCTTTCGTCGGCCTCACGCTGCTGCTTGTCCAACCCATTCACGAGATAGGCGAGGGATATTCCCAGTTTGCGGGTCCAACCCAACTCCACCCGCCAGGGCGAACCGGGGGGCTGCCAACGATACCTCAGTTCGCCTTCACCCCTGCGCACGGCACCGATTTTTCCCGCCATGTTGCGCACATAATTCGGCAGATGGCTCATATCCTGAGGCTTGCCGTACTTTTTACCCAGGGTGCGCTGAAGCCTTTGCAGGGTGACCTGACTCGAGGGTTCATAAGTCTGCAGCACCTTGTATATCCTGCCTTGATAGGCCATCACATAGATCCGATCACGACCCTTGGTATAGATGATGCCGCTGCGATCACCGTTAACGATAGGGTCCATCTTGGCTGGACGCTGCTGTAACAGCTGGGCCATGCTCCCCCCCAGGCAGTAGTGCCCAAACACCCGTTTCAGGCAACCATCGCTACTCTCCTCGGCAGCAAGAACCATGCTAGTGAGGCTGAGTAAGATCACTATCATCCATTGTGGTATCACCATCATCTCCCTACTGTTTTGTTTCAGACAGGACCAGGGAGTCGATGAAAGACCGCATTTCACGGTAGTGACTCCCCTTCCAGTAGATTCGTCCGCACGCATCACAACGCCAAAAGTCAGAATGGTGTTCACGGACTCGCGGTGGCAGCTGTTCCTCGATCCGTTTTTTTTCCACTGCCGCTAATTGACCATTGCACTCCATGCAGCGGCTAAAGGGATTGTACACCCCTTCCAGTTGCAGCCGCTTCACAATCTCCAGCAACTGCCGTTTGGGCTCGGTTGCATGCACGAAACAGCCATGGGTGATGACACGATGCATCAGCAGGCCTCGATCACGGGTCACCAGCACCCGCCTCTGTGCGACTGAAATACGCGCCAGTTCGCTGTCACCGGCGTCATTGAAAAACAGACAATCGAAACCCAAAAGACGTAGGTATCGTGCCAGTTTCCCCAGGTGAGCATCGGCAATGAAACGCAGTGCACGCAGGGGTTTGGGTCGCAGGCGCAGCAGCGGGGTGACATCCATCGACTCAAATACAGGATAGACGCTGATACGGTCACCCGGCTGCAGGAGATAATCAAAAGCCACGGATTTGCCATTCACGAGGATCACCTCCACTTCAGTATGGGGCACACCATGATTCTCGATTAGCTGCTTGATAGGTTGCTTCGGGGTATAATTGCAGGTAAAGCTGTGCTTGCGCAAAGCCTGTGGCAGGAAATCGTTCAGCTCTTCATAGAACCGCAGACTGACCTCTGGCATGGCTCTCACCTGAATCCGGGGATCCAGGAATCAATAATCGAAATCGGCCCAGATGGGGCAGTGATCGGAGGGTTTCTCCATCGACCTGATATCATAGGCGATACCCACATCGGTACAGCATTCGATCAGCGGCGTCGTGGCCAACACCAGGTCGATGCGAAGCCCTCTTTTGGGTTCCCGCTCGAACCCCCGGCTGCGGTAATCAAACCAGCTGAAAAGGTCACTCACATCAGGCTTCAGGGTACGGAAGCTGTCATGCAGACCCCAGGAATGCAATGCCTGGAGCCATTCGCGCTCCTCCGGGAGGAAACTGCACTTACCCGTCTTCAACCATCGCTTGGCATTATCCTCACCTATTCCGATGTCCCTATCCAGGGGCGCCACATTCATATCACCGATCAGCAAGAGTGCCTCATTCGGATCATGTACCTCATTCAGATAGTCGAGCAGATCGGCATAGAAGCGACGTTTGGCAGGAAACTTGACCCCGTGAGAACGGCTCTCCCCCTGGGGAAAGTAGCCGTTGATGACAGTCACGGGTTGACCCTTGGGTGAGTCGTAACGGCCGACAATCAATCTGCGCTGGGCGTCCTCCCTATCATGGGGAAAGCCTTTGGCGATGTCGATCGGCTCCGCCTTGGATAGCAGGGCCACGCCATAGTGGGTCTTTTGACCATGGAATCCAGCCTTATAGCCAAGCTTGTCGATCATGGAAAGCGGAAAATCCGCATCCTGCACCTTGGACTCCTGGATACCGATGATATCCGGATCATAGACAGCCTTGAGCTGGCTCAGTTGATGCTCACGTGCACGAATCCCGTTGGTATTGAATGATACGACTTTCATAAGCTATAGGACCTCACCAGTCTCTTTTTCACCCATTTCAAATCCATGCCGATAGGCCTTTCCCCAAGGCAGAAACTCCTGACCGCTAATCAATGATTTATCAGAAGCCACACCGGCGGCAGCCAGCTGGGGCCCGAATCCCGCTGCGCGCATCGCCTCGACCATGCCATCCGCATAACCCCGGTTGTACCAGAGCTGCAGTTCACTATCATTTTCTGTTAATGATGCGGTTTCCGCATACAGATCCTGAACTACCTGCAACAGTCGTTGAAATATATCCTCACTCATCTGGCATGGCGCCTTGTTTGCAACAGGAGGCAAGCCTAACATGGGATCAATATCGTCTCTAGCCGGCTTGAGCGATAGGCCCATAGCCTGCCCGGGGTCTGATCAAGGCGGCGCTAGCCTAGCCTATTCGCGGCTTTTCCCCTGGGCACGTTACGGTTGTATTTGAACCTCACTCTGGCGATCATTGAGAGATTGACCATGATCCAGGTAGTAGAGTTAGATGTTGATTACGATCTCCCCCGCCAAGACCCTCGATTACGAGACACCTCCGGTTACCACAACCCATAGCAAACCCGCCTTCCTGAAACAGTCGCGGCAATTGGTCAACAACCTGCGCGACTACTCGGCCTTGGATCTGGCAGAACTGATGAAGTTGAGCATGAAACTGTCGGAACTCAATTTCGATCGTTTCCATAGTTGGAAGACTCCTTTTACTCTGAAGAATGCGAAACAGGCCGCCCTGGCGATGAAAGGGGATGTCTATACCGGGCTGGATGCGGAAACCCTGGACGAGGCGGGATTCAACTTTGCCCAACAGCACTTGCGAATTCTCTCCGGATTATATGGTGTCTTAAGACCTCTCGATCTGATACAGCCCTACCGCCTGGAGATGGGGACCAAGCTGGCCAATGAGCGAGGCAAGGATCTGTACGCCTTCTGGGGAGAACAGATTACCCAGGCACTCAATAAAGACCTCAAGGCCCAGGGCGATGAGGTCCTGGTCAATCTTGCCTCCAATGAGTATTTCAAAGCGATCAAGCCGAAGTCTATCAAGGGCCGGATCATCACCCCGCAGTTTAAAGAGAAAAAGAACGGCAGCTATCGCATGATCAGTGTCTTTGCCAAGCGGGCCCGTGGTGAAATGAGCCGCTACATCATCGACAACCAACTGCAGGACCCTAAGGATATACAGGGTTTCAAGCAGGATGGCTACCGCTTCAACAAGCGACTCTCGAAGGAAGATCAATGGGTATTCACCCGCGGCTGATCGATGCACACAGCCATTTTGATGATGTCAGCTTCGAGCCTGACCGCGAGCAGGCACTGCAACGGGCACATGAAGCGGGCGTGCTTGAACAGATCATCCCCGCAATCAAGACGGCCTGGTGGCCCAGGATAAAACAACTCTGCCAACAGACCAACGGCCTCTATCCAAGTTATGGCCTGCATCCGATGTTTATCTCCGATCACCTCGAGGAACACCTGGCGGCACTAAGGGAATGGTGCGAAAAAGAGCAGCCGGTAGCCATCGGCGAATGCGGCCTTGACTTTTTTATCGATGATCCGCAACCGGAACTGCAGCACTACTATTTTGAACAGCAGCTGAAAATCGCTGCAGAACAGGGATTACCGGTCATCATCCATGCACGAAGATCGGTGGAAGAGGTGATCAAGACCCTGCGTCGCTATCCTGGAATACAAGGTATGCTGCACAGCTTTTCCGGCAGTGAACAGCAGGCACAGCAGCTGATCGAGATGGGGTTCTATCTGAGTTTCGGTGGCCCGATCACCTATGACCGGGCGAAACGTCTGCATCGCCTGATCAGATCGCTGCCACTGGACGCTATCCTGCTGGAAACGGATTCACCCGACCAACCCGGGAGCCAACATCGAGGCCAACGCAATGAACCGGCCTATCTGCCTGAAGTGCTCGCTGCAGTTGCCCGGCTGCGACAGCAGCCACCGCAACAGATTGCAGAACAAACCGCAAACAATACTCGGCGGCTTTTTAGAATTGACTCTTAGTGTAAACCGGGAACAGCAGATCCTGGTGCGGCTTGCCGCAACGTATAACTACCAGACAAAAAATGACTCCAGCCCAAACCCCCGCTATCATGTGCCTCAATCTAACGATGACCATATGATCGAAAGAAGGAGGGCAAGGTATGTCTCACAAAGGGATTCTCGTTACCGGCGGTGCTGGCTATATCGGCAGCCACACAGCCCGTCAGTTGGGCGAGGCCGGCGAGAAGCTGGTTACCCTGGACAATCTATCCACCGGGTTTCGCCAAGCCGTACTTCATGGCGAGCTTGTCGAAGGCAATACCGGCGACCCGGAGTTGGTGAGCCGTATATTGAAAGAATACGATATCGATACCGTACTCCATTTCGCTGCCCACACCATCGTACCGGAATCGGTGGAGAATCCTCTCAAGTACTACGCCAACAATACCTGTAATACCAGAAACCTCCTGGCCTGCTGTGCCGAGGCCGGGGTGAAAAATTTCGTTTTTTCATCCACTGCAGCCGTATATGGTACACCCGAATCGGGTGTTGCCTATGAAGAGGCCCCCACCAACCCGATCAATCCCTACGGCACCTCCAAGCTGATGTCGGAAATGATGCTGCGAGATCTAGCGGCTGCCAGTGACATGCGCTATGTGGCATTACGCTATTTCAATGTTGCAGGTTGCGATCTTGAAAGCCGCATCGGCCAGTCGACACCAAAGGCGACACTATTGACTAAGGTGGCCTGCGAAGCCGCGGTGGGGAAACGTGAAGCGGTGTATATCTTCGGCACCGACTACCCCACCAAAGACGGCACCGGGGTACGCGATTACATTCATGTGGAAGACCTGGCCGACGCCCATGTAAAGGCCCTTGCCTACCTGCGCAAAGGGGGGGAATCTACCACCCTGAACTGCGGATACGGCCATGGTTACTCCGTACGAGAGTTACTCAAGTCTGTAGAGGATGCCAACGGCGCAGCACTGAATATCATCGAGGCGGAACGACGTGCGGGTGATCCGCCGGAATTAGTCGCCGGTGCGGATAAGGTACGTGAAGTGCTGGGCTGGATGCCCCGCTACGATGACCTGTTGGTTATTGCCAGTTCATCCCTCGCCTGGGAGAAGAAGCAACTGGATTCACCCTGGTCCAATAGCTGACAACGCGCTATCACTGACCATGGAACTGCTGCAAATCTTTCTCCTTGCCACGCTGCAGGGATTGACCGAATTTCTGCCCATTTCAAGCTCAGCACACCTGATCCTGGCACCCGTGGTAACCGGTTACGAGGATCAGGGCCTGGCCTTCGATGTAGCCGTGCACCTGGGTACGCTGGCGGCGGTGGTCGGCTATTTCCGTCACGAGATTATCAGCATAAGCAGTGATTTCTTCCGATCCTGGTTCAACCCCGCAGCCCGTTCCAGAGAATCGCACCTGGGCTGGATGATCATCATCGCCACCCTGCCAGTCGGCGTGTTCGGCATACTCATGAAATCCCTGGTGGAGACCGATTTGCGCTCCCCCCTGGTGATCGCCATCACCACCATTGGTTTCGGCTTACTGTTACTTCTCGCCGATCGCACCGGCAAGCGTCAGCGGGATGAATATGCAATCCGCTACAAAGATGCATTGGTGATCGGCCTGTTTCAGGCCCTGGCCATCATACCCGGCACCTCCCGCTCCGGCGCTACCATAACCGGCGGACTCTTTCTCGGGCTGACGCGCAAGGCCGCGTCCCGCTTCTCCTTTCTGATCTCGATACCAACCATTCTGATGTCCGGCGGACTGTTGACCCTGGATCTGATCAGCAGCGACACACCCACCGATTGGCTCTCCCTCAGCCTTGGGACAGGGCTCGCCTTCATCACGGCCTACCTCTGCATCCACTACTTCCTTCGCTTTATCGAAACAATGGGCATGTTACCCTTTGTTATCTACCGTTTGATCCTAGGTGGTCTGATATTGCTCTTCCTGGTCTGATTGGAACAATCAGGATTGCCGGCTACGACTCAAAAGACTGGGATATCGTATTCGAGGACCGCTCTACCAGCTGCACAAAAGCTCTGGTCCTGGTTTGTCGTCGGAACAGCGACGATTTTGGCAACACCTGGCGGTGGCTTGTAGAAAGGACTCTTCTCACCCGGCCTCAGAAACATCTGATCCCTTTCAATTCTCCTTCCGCTCCTATCCAGCGATATGATTACCAAATTGCATGGACCGAGATTCCTCGGGTTTAACAGCCCGGCTGACGCGTTCCTATCCAAAATGATGGTATGCTGTTCGAATAACTGTCCACTAAGCGGCACCCGCTTTGTGGTACCGGTCCCTTGAGCCTGCTGATATTGAACGGGTGTGCGTTGTGCATATAGCACTTTCCTATGCATTGCCATGATATTGTCTCCTTACTTCGGCCTCTCCTGGGATCGCCACTACCCAAAACAAAGGGAACGCCTTAACTACGGCTACATATATATGGGTATGGCAATATAAGCGCTATCATACTACACACTGGTCTTGGCAAATATCAATTGAGAGAAGCATGGTCAGAAGAGAGTTTACAAAATCAGGGTGAGAATCCATGAACAAAGAAATTCTGTTCTTGGCGCTATTGCTGAGCACAGCGGTAATCAAACCGGTGATTTCGGTCACACCCCCTATCGAAACAACACTTCCATTCATCTGAACGGTGACCAGGCCAAAAATCCGGGAGTATGGCAAGGGGAGGTGTTCAGATCGTTAAGGACAGCAGTTTCAAGGCCCTCTTTCCGATCCAGAAAGGGGTTTCCGAGTGGATGGGGAATGTGCGGGCCTTTCGCTACAACGGCAGACCCTAGGATTTCAATGTTGATTTTCTTACCGACAGTGAATTAGATTGTGCCGAGCCGATCTACAAGGCCTATGAAGCCAATGGCGATAAAGCAGGGTTAACCTTACCGGTAGTGGACCAAGAAACCTTAATCTATAATTGTGTATTCATGATAGAGAGATTGTCACATCATCATATCCGCAAACCCAATTTGGAAAGATATCGGCCTACCAGAACAACACCACCTGAGCATGGAAGAAGAGTTCAATTATGATTAAGCATTTTCTCCTAACGACCTTGTTAAGCCTGATTATCGTGAGCTGCGGTAGTGACAATGAGGTCGACATCAATGAATTTGACGTCAGTGTCTCTGTGGAAGACCTGGAGGAAGGCCGCGCCCCTATCGATCCAGCCGTCAACGACGGCAGATTCGATCTGATCTGGAAGGTGGACGATGAGGGCGCGTTTGGCTATACCGCCAGTTTTTTTCTCAGTGTCAACAGTAATCTCGACACATCCAATGACATTCTGTTCGGGTTTGTCGATTGTGACGCCTTCGGATCATGCGACCACGATACCCGCAATGACGAGGAGTGCTATTTCACCAATGAGCTGGTGATGTTCTGTGGTGACCAGGATGACACCATCGAATACGACGTTGATGAGATCGTCGACAGCTTACCCATGGATGCGTATATCATCATCGAGGCATGCACCACCTTTGACTGTGCCACGGAGGCACATCGGATACGCCTGCTGTAGCTGTTGTCAATCACCAATATAACGTTTACGTTTGGCGGGTTTCACCTTATCCACTGAGACCAGGATCATACCATCCGTACAACCGGCGAAATCGGGATCCTTGCCGAAATCGAGAAAACAGACACCGCCTGATTCACACAGATCTGTGTACTGTTTGAACAGGGTTGGAATGGTGATGTTGTACAGGGCCAGTTGATTTTTCAGCTCCTTTAGATCCCCTTCCAAATCATCTCCACTGAATTGTCTCGAGAACTCCTCCTGGCTTGCCCTATCCAGCTGATAGGGAATTTTGGACTCACCCAGGCGACGCTGGCAGCCATAGTAGTGTTTGTAGAATACCACCATCAGATCACGGGCAGCCTTGGGATAGCGTGCACTGATACTCACCGGCCCGAACATATAGTGTATCTCCGGATGGTGACACAGATAGCTCCCCAGGCCTTGCCAAAGATAATCCAATGCCCGTGATCCCCAATAGCGGGGCTGAACAAAACTCCGCCCCAGCTCTATCGCCTGTTCTGCATAGGGACGGAAGGCCTCGTCAAAATCGAACAGTGATGTGGTGTAGAGCCCCTTCATTCCCTGCTCGTTGATGATTGGTCCCACCTCACCAATGCGGTATGACCCGACCACCTCCAGGTCATTGTCATCCCACAGCACCAGATGTCGATAGTGGGCATCATACCTGTCGATATCACGACGCCTGCCCGTGCCCTCGCCTACCTTGCGAAAACTCAACTCCCGCAGGCGACCTATTTCACGTATCAAGGCGGAGCCAAGTTCCCACTCCATGAGAATGATCTGTTTGCCATCCCGGGTCTCACCCAACAGGCGCCCTTTGGAGAGCTCCTTTTTCAAGGCCTGGCGCGATTCCGGATGGGCAATACTGCGCTCTGTGGTGAAGATACCCGGTTTGCGCTGGGCCACCCGATAGAAGTGTTTGCGCACCATGCGCACCCGCGCCTTGGGGCGGATACCATCCACATTGAGATGGTCTGCCGGCACCAGTTCACCGATGCGGAAACCAATGGTATTGGAACGCTGGCGGAACATCTCGCCCACCAACAGCAGGGCAGCGATCGGTTTGTAGAGAAGGGAGACGGCATAGAACAGGGGGGAGTTCTTGGCATCGATGAAAATCGGCAACATGGGGGCTTCGCTGCGGCGGATAAACTGAATAAAACCGTTTTTCCAGCGTACGTCGCGCACCCCGTTGGGACGCAGCCTGGAGACCTCCCCGGCAGGAAAGATGATCACCAGTTCTTCCCGATCCAGGGCCTCATAGACCTGTTTGATTCCCTTGCGACTGGATCCGCCACCCATATTATCCACCGGCAGCAGCAGATCACCCAACGGCTCAAGGGCAGAAAGCAGATCGTTGGCCACCACCCGTATATCGGAACGCACCCGGCTGATCATCAGGATCAGGCTGAGGGCGTCGAGGGCTCCCAAGGGATGATTCGCCACCACCACCACGCGCCCGCTGGGGGGAATATTCTCCATGTCCCGGTTTGAGACCAGATAGTCGAGATCGAAGTACTCCAGCACTTTCTCGATAAAATCGAGTCCCCGTAAACCCTGATTCACTTCCAGAAAGCGGTTGATCTCCCGCTCATGGAACAACATCCGTAACAGGGTCAGCATCGGTTTGGTCAAGAGTTGTGGCTTGTTGTCGAAAAAGCCGGGGAAACGCTCGATTAATACCTGCTCGACATTCAGCACTGCTGCGCCTCCTAAACCTGAAAATATCGGAAGCATAACCAACCGAGATGACGGTGAATTTGCAGCCAGATGAGCAATTGACTGCAGCCGGATGATATTTCAATGACAACCGAATATGCAGCAAAAAAATCGCAGCCTGGGAAACTGTGACAAGCCCCATTGAAACAGAGGATATTAAGTCCGCAAATAAACGCTAATGGATTTTATGTGTATAAGACCTGCCGGGTTTTGCCGAAGGATTGTACGAGCTATAACTTTCGAAAAGATATAACGCGCGTTTATTGAGATAGTACTCGGTGGGGCAGGGCCCCACCCTACCTGTTTAACTTAATCATATTTGCGTTTATTAGCGTTCATTTGCGGACTTCTCATTTATTTTAATCTCCATTTCCCCCCACGAACCTTTATTTACCTGCCTGTTGTGCGATAATTCTCGGTTTTCCGCTGACCAGCAGACAGGTTGGAACCTAAAGATGAGCCAGTCACCCCGCAAGATCCTGATCACCAGCGCCCTGCCCTACGCCAATGGACCGATCCATATCGGCCACCTGGTGGAGTATATCCAGACCGATATCTGGTCACGCTTCCAGAAGATGCGCGGGCACCAATGTCTCTATGTCTGCGCCGACGACGCCCACGGCACGCCGATCATGCTGCGCGCCCGCCAGGAGGGGATCGAACCTGAAACCCTGATTGCCCGGGTGGCGCAAGAGCACCAGGCCGACTTCGCCGATTTCCGCGTCGGCTTTGACAACTACCACTCCACCCACTCACCGGAGAACCAGGTCTGCGCCAACACCATCTACGAACGCAATCGTGACGCCGGCCATATCGCCAAGCGCACCATCACCCAGGCTTACGATCCGGTAGAACACATGTTCCTGCCCGACCGCTTTATCAAGGGCACCTGTCCAAATCCCAAGTGCGGTGCCGACGATCAGTATGGCGATAACTGCGAGGTATGTGGCTCCAGCTACTCACCGGCAGAGCTGATCAACCCGGTCTCCGCCATCTCCGGTGCGGTACCCGAACAGCGTGAGTCAGACCACTACTTCTTCAAGCTGGCCGACTTCGAAACCATGCTCAAGGAGTGGACAGGTGGCGGCCATGTGCAGAACGAGGTCTCCAACAAACTGGACGAGTGGTTCGAGGCAGGCCTGCAGGAGTGGGACATCTCCCGGGACGCTCCCTACTTCGGGTTCGAGATCCCCGACCATCCGGGCAAGTACTTCTACGTCTGGCTCGACGCCCCCATCGGTTATATGGCCAGTTTCCGCAACCTCTGCGACAGGACCGAGGGACTCGACTTCGACGAGTATTGGGCAAAGGGGAGCGAGACCGAGCTCTACCACTTCATCGGCAAGGACATCATCTACTTCCACACCCTGTTCTGGCCGGCGATGCTGCACGGTGCGGGCTTCCGCACCCCCAGCGCAGTCTATGCCCACGGCTTTCTCACCGTGGACGGGGCCAAGATGTCCAAGTCCCGGGGTACCTTCATCAAGGCGCGCACCTACCTGGATCATCTCAATCCGGAATACCTGCGCTACTACTTTGCCGCCAAGCTGGGATCAGGTGTGGATGACATCGACCTCAACCTGGAGGATTTCGCCCAGCGGGTCAACAGCGACCTGGTGGGCAAGGTGGTCAACATCGCCAGTCGGTGCGCAGGATTCATTACTAAAAGATTTGAGGGCAAGCTGACTGACCAAGTGACCGAGCAGGCCCTGTTCGATGAATTTAATACCGCCGGTGAGACCATCGCAGGGCATTATGAAAAACGGGAGTTCAGTCGCGCCGTACGTGAGATCATGGCCCTGGCCGATCGCGCCAATCAGTACATCGATGAGCAAAAGCCCTGGGTGGTAGCGAAAGAGGATGGCAAAGAGGCCGAACTACAAGCGATCTGTAGCGACGGTCTCAACCTTTTCCGCTTGCTAATTGGCTACCTGCGCCCAATCCTGCCTGGCACCGCCGAGATGGCGGAGGCATTTCTGCAGATCGAACCCCTGACCTGGGATCAACTGGACACACCGCTGACCGGCCATAGCATCGGTAAATTCAAACCTTTGATGACCCGGGTAGACCCCAAGCATATCGAGGCCATGCTGGAGCATTCCAAAGGGGATCTGGCGGCACAGGTACCGGACAAGCCGGCCAAACCGGCGGCCGATTCACCCTTGGCCAGGGACCCCATCACCGACACCATCCAGTTCGACGACTTCGCCAAGCTCGACCTGCGCATAGCCCGTATCGCCAAGGCGGAGCATGTGGAAGGGGCGGATAAGCTGCTGCAACTGACCCTGGATTTGGGTGGCGAGACCCGCAACGTCTTTGCCGGCATCAAGTCGGCCTATGCGCCTGAAGACCTGGAAGGCAAGCTCACCGTGATGGTGGCCAACCTGGCGCCGCGCAAAATGCGCTTTGGCATATCCGAAGGCATGGTGCTGGCGGCCGGACCCGGTGGTAAAGAGCTGTTCATCCTCAATCCCGACGAGGGGGCACAGCCCGGAATGCGAGTGAAGTAGGGATCGAGATAAGTCCTGAACTGATAGTACAATGCCAGTTAAGTTGATAACAAACAAACAGGAGTTGCCTACCTATCGGGACACCTGGAATCAACTTGCGGATAAAATGAAGAGTCCATTGCTGAGGTTTGAATGGTTCTACCATGCTGCAATGGAACTTCATCCTGAAGAAGAGATAGCTGTTGCGATCTGCGAAGAAGACAATGCAGTCATTGCGATTGCACCGTTAGTGATAAGTCGTCATAAGGCCGTACCGACCCTTGAGATAATTGGCGCCAAGAATCTCTATGAACCCACAAACTGGCTGTATGAGAATGCAGATGCAGCAAGACAGGTTGTCGTCAAAGTCATTCAGTTGGGAATGCCAGTGAGTCTTATACGCATGCCTCAGGATTCAGCGGTAAGACAGGCCTTTGAAAAAGTACCAGGATACAAAGGCCTGTTCATTTATCGCCACTCCACCCCAGCAAATTATTTTGAACCTGATCTGACCGAAGAAACAGATGTTCGTGCTGAATTATCGGCCCTGTTATCTTCCAGCCGTCGCAACGATTTAAAGCGGACTCGAAAGCAACTGGAGAAAATCGGAACAGTAAACATTGAAGTGATCAATCCGGATACGTCCAATCTGGATCATCACTATCAAAGACTCATGAAAGTGGAACACGCAAGCTGGAAAGGCAAGGAAAACAGTTCACTGTTGGCGAATAAATCAATGCAGCGATTTTTCCAGGACTACTCTCGTGACATGTCAGCCATATCCAAGGTAAGAATCTTCTTCTTGACGGTGGGTGAAGATGATGCCGCCATGTATTTGACCATCCAGCATGCCTCAGCACTCTGGATACTAAAAATCGGGCATGACGAGCGTTTCCATAAAATGTCACCCGGTTTTCAAATGGCCATGGAAACCATCATCTATGCTGCTGAACAAAAGCTGGAACGATATGAATTCCTCGGCTGTGAGGAGAGTTGGCAGTCTATGGTACCAATCAAACAACATCAACTCGGCACCTATCTGTTTATCCCGATCAGCGTTAAGGGGTTCATCTATTTCACCAAACTGGTTACGCATCTGATTAAAGGCAAAATGCATAAGTAGATCACACGATGTGTAATAGTTAATATCATCGTCATGCTTTCTCACTGTCATTAGAATCTCAACATAACAGAAAGAACCGCCACTACCGCAGCCACCATATTTTGATAATATGATGAAGCACGCTGTTGAGAAAAACTACGCATCCACACTGAGTGGAATCTTTAAGATTTTACATGCCTTAAGATCTATAGAATCAGCATGAATAGTTAGCTGTGTGACACTCATTGCTTTTCGTTAGAGAACAAGATACCTCAGTGTGTATATGGGTAGCTGTTATCTTAATTAAGGCTGAACAGTTGCGCGAATATTATCTCGTCTAAACAGATAGTAGATAATGCCGAAAATTGCCCCTATAACAGCACCGCTAATATGAGCAACATAGTTTATATTGGATTCGTCTCCGTAGAGATTCATTTCGTAGAAATCCCACCCAATGTACCAGACAGCAAGCAGTAGGGCAGGAATTCTTATAATTCGAAAAAAAACAATGAACCAAAAAAAACAACGAATCCTCGCAGTTGGCAGCATTACAGCAAGCGCTGCCACAGAAGCCATAACCACACCGGATAGCCCGATAGTTGGCAAAGCTTGCTCTACACCTATTACGGCATAGCTGTAAGCAAGACTGGTACCCAGGCTTGCCAGAAGAATAAACCCTAAGTATAAAAAACCACCAAATATCAACTCAACCGAGGCGGAAAATATATAAAAAAACAGCAAATTACCTAGTAAATGCAGGACATCTGCGTGGGAGAATGTCGAGGTTATCATATTCACAAGATTTATCTTTTTAGGGTCATAGGCTAACGCACCAGTTAAATCCTCAGGAACGCTCATAGCAAAGTTTCTATACAGTTCCTGCAACCGATTCAACCTATAATTATAATCATCCTCAGCAGTGGCAAAGCTACCCATAGGATCTGACTCTAAAGCCAACGCTTCTAACTTATCTTTAGGCACATGCGCCTTACGAATGGACTCGAAGAGTTGCTCACACTGATTTCCGTTTTCCTGATGAGTAATCTTCCTAATTAGAATCAGGTCACCTCGCTCGATATTTGTATTGCAATACGTCTGAATAGACTCTTGGTAGTGACCATCTATTTGATATTGATTCCAATAGATAAAAATACAAATAATACATATGAACAGTGTAACGTATGGGATTTTATATAGTTCTGAATCTAGTTTATATGGCAAAAAGAACACGTAGTATTACTCCATGACAGCTAGAATAGTGAGATATTGCCAGATTTTGCAATTTTTTGGACAATGACCGCTGACTGCTAAGTATCACCAGGAAACTCCAAGGCTTGGCATGTATTTCCTGTGATTGCATGCATCCATTACTGGGGTGTCCCATAATATTAGCTTGGTGAACTATTAGCTACCAGCCCTGCCGTTAAAGGCGTAGCCAAAGTGATAGTCTTGGGCTACTTAGCGCCCCTATCACGGTTGAACTGGCGCGTAATCACCTAGTCTACGCCATCGATACAGAGGTCAAGCTGGTATCTCACAAGATACATTTGGGGTATCCGAAGACATGATGCTAATGGCTAGACCTGGAGGTTAAGCGCACTACCAGGGGTGATTGCAATCGCGGAATATTATCGTGATACGTCACCTGCTTACTCGCTAAAATTCCAGATCTGGGTCTGTCGTGCATTATCCTAGGGCCTGTTAACACTAATCCAATGCGCCCCGAAGGAAGTGCCCTTGGGGTGCGCCTTGATTGGCGCTTTTTCAGGCACAACAGTGTGCATTGGATTAGTGTTAACAGGCCCTAGTTCCCTGCAATACTGAACAAACAATTCTAATAATTCTTGTTATGCCATCTCATGGCGCACTCATAGGAGGAGTAACCATGAAGTCAGCAGCAACATATACACACCATTGCTCGATTAGTACCAGCATTCGTTCTGAAGGGATTGTAAATAGGACTGGAAGCTGGATAACAATCTTTCTCATACTGAGTCTCTACACTGTTACCTGCAAGGCCAGCATCCTGACATTCGACCAAATCCGAATAGGTGGCGTCGTTTCGCCCACAAGCAGTGGTAACAATCTTGAAGATGACTATGGTGACCGGATAACCGGGTCTCCGATGAACGTTCCTGGTGGTCAATTTACCTACGGCAATGGAGGTGAAGGTTCTACGCCTAATGTTGTAATTGAGTTCTTTGCAGGCAATGGCACTAACTTGTCGTTATGGACGAATGAATACGGTGATTTAAACAATGTCGCTTTTGGCAACAACGACTCGGGTGCTTCTCTCAACTTTCAACTCACAGCCGATCCTGGTTTCGTTGTCGACCTCTAACACTTCGACCTGGCCGGTTGGAACCAGGCAGACTACACCATCAACTCGGTGAGTGTGTCGGATGGCACCGATCTCTTGTTCTCTCAAGACAATGTACTTGTTCAGGGTGCCAATGACGGTGGCGAGATGCATATCCGCTTTGATTTTACAGCGCCCTTAAGCGCGACTGATCTTTTTGTTCAGATTAATCACGGTAATCTGGCAATTGGCATGCATGATAACATCGGTATTGATAATATTCGTTTTGGACAAACACCACCTGTAGTGATACCTATCCCACCTGCAATCTTACTTTTTGGTAGAGGATTGCTAGGTCTGATTGGAATGGTTAGGCGCAAGGGCATGCCGTACGATTGAACTCAATCGTACGCCTGCCGATTTTCCGCTATATACTATTTTTCAAACACGAAATCCTTCTCTTCAGCCTGCTGCTTTACGGCTTCTGTCAATGCATCACCCAGACTTGGATCTACGGCCGCCTGTTCGCGTTTCAACTTTGACACATACTCATTCCGCGATTGGCTGAGTTCTGCGATCTCCGCTTTAATCCTATTGCGTTCATCTGTTTTTTCACGCACATAGTCCACTTTCGCCTTGTCAGACATGCCTTTCATACTCTTCGGTAGATCATTCTCTTCGATTTTTATCAGATCTTTCTCATCAATTTCGCCCTCTTCCAAGGCATCAACCAGGTCCCATTCGGTATTGCGATAGAAAGATGACGCCTTGGATTTGGCCCGCTTGGCCAGTAAACCAGCGGAAATCCGGCTACTCATCGCATCCTGCTCCTGTTGTCGCTGGACCTTTTCAGCACCTTTTGTGCCGTAGGGTATGTAGGTTGAATTAAGTTTGGCGTTAAGCTCATCGAGCCTTTTATCCTGCGGCGCCTCGATATGTACAATCTTCTGGTCGGCATCGATATTCATATATGCACCACCTGCCAGCAAGGCACCCGTTTCCCAGCCACCATTGATACCCTCTTGATCTCTTCCCGCATGGATTGTGCTAATCTCAATACCTTGTTTAACAGCAAGTTTAATGACCTTCCGATAGTCGACTGGACCCTGGGCGAATGACTCGTTACCCGCGATAAATATGGATTTAACATCTGCATTGGACTGGCTCCACTGCAAGTCTTTGATGGCTGTTCTGATTGCATAGCCACAATATTCACTGCCACCGTTGGTCGTCAGCGAAAAGAGCCCTTCTGAGACGGCATCCAGCTCCCTTGTAAAACCAGTAAGTTTACGAATGTACCCGCTATCTATGGAAAGAGCGTCATTGCCGTATTCAAACAGGGCAATCTCGAGTATCGGGGTGACACCGCCCTTCCTGGCTGCAGCGAACTCGTTGACAATCTGCCATAGTTGATTGCGGGTTTGATCGATCAGTCCATCCATACTGTTACTGGTATCCAATAGAATGGCCAACTGGATTCTTGGTCTGCGCGCACTCACGTTAGCCTGAACAGGGATAATGAGCGCTTCCTCCTTAACAATATCTTGAAGATTGTTTTCTTGAGCAGGATTTGCAGCAAGCGCCGAGCCCGAAATCAGGGCTGTGATAATAAAAGGCAAATAAGAATAATGGCGAAAGGATTGACTTGTAGATTGCATAGCGATCTCCATGAACTTAAAAAATACTTCAAGTTCATGCTATGCGACTGACCAAAAACCTGGTAGGCACAATAGTGTAAATATCAAGTTTGAAATTTTGCCTAAAATTTACATTGGCATTGGGTATTTGATGGAACTAAATTCGAGTGAATCATTGCCAGTAAAAATCAATGGGTATCAACCCACTACCTTACCTGAAGTCTCACTTTGACACCGGCCGCCTCGAGGATTTCGCCAAGGCGACGAGCCTCCTGCTTCGACAGACTGGAGCGCAAGGTTGACGGGGGTTGTTCGACCGTGTCCTTTGCCTCTCTCAGTCCCAGGCCGGAGACCTCCCTGACAGCCTTGATGGCCGCTATCTTACTGCCTTCGTAGCCGGTAAGGACAAGCTCGTATCGACCTACCGCCCCTACTGCGGCGCCTGTGCTGGAACCCACCCGGGTACAGTCGGCACTCCATACACCGGCATATTGGTACGCAAACCGGCCCGTCATTGCCACTGTGTTGTCCGACGTTTCAGTCGCGGTTCCCTTGAATGGCTGTCCCGAGGAGGCCGACAACTTTCGCCGGAACTCGATTCTATCGCCTTTCCAGGTACCTCTGATTGGATGTTTGCCGTCGATGCGCTTGATATGCATAACGCCACGAATCTTATCGCCTGTGCGGCTCAACTCGATAGTCCCGACATCGCCCTGGTGTAAATCAACCTTGCAGCGCCATGCTTGCGGTTTCGTTACCGGCTGGGGATGGGGGGCGGATGTCGCCTCCTCGACCGGCCGCACAACCTGCAGATCCGGCTGCAGCACCACGAATGGCTGGGTACCGACCACGACGTCCGGTGCCTTGATTCGAATGGCCTCAAGCCCGGTGGCGGTGAGTCGATAGGTCACACGGACGTTCTTGCCGACGAGTGCGTCTCGATCCGAATGGCTGCTGAGCGCGGCCGTGGTCAGCGAAAAGCTCCTCGCCGCGGTGGATCGTGCGCCCTTGACCTTGATGTACCGGTTCGAGATGGACTCGACCTTGCCCGTGTAGGACCGCGCTGCGTTTTGCATCCAACGATCGAGCCCGCGTGTTTGTGCCCAGGAATTCTGTACCTTGTCCGGGGCAAACGCATCGTATGAGGCGTCACCGTATCGCGTTGCAGCAGTAGAGAAGACCCCCTCATCCGGCACGGCCGCGACTCGCGTTGCACATTGCCCCGGCGTCTCGATGTCTCTGACTGTATGGCTCGCACCATAACCGAATATCTCCAGATGCTGGCAATCGAAACCCTGCACATCGGAACGCCAGCGATACTCGATCATGACGACTCCGTCGGCACCGGTGCGCACCCTGTCCCCGGTGCGCAGATTCTCGCCCTCGTTCAAGTCTTCCGGTTCGACGACCTCCCCACTCACGAAATGAACGGTTGCCGCTTGCGCGGAAACGCCGATCAGCAGGATGACGAGGAAACCGGGCAACGCTAACCGATTGTGTTCTGACATCGTTGTTTCACTCCCTTGTAGTAGGCGACGGCGCGATTCCACCGCGGGCCTTTTAACTTGCCACCGAGCCCCGTTGCGAATTTTTGAAAGTATTCCAGGCTGGCCGGCATGTTGCCCAGGCAGTGATGGATCACCGCGTATAGAAGATCGATCTCCGGTTTGATATCTGCCTGACCCTCGATAGTGGCTGCTAACTCAAGGTGCTCGATGGCAGCATCATAATCCTCGTAGCCGATGAGGATCCGCGCTTGCGATATAACGAATGGCTTGCCGGCTATTCCAGCCTTGGTCAGTCGATAGCTCTCGATCGCCCGCTTGACATCGGCTTCGGCCTGCCGGTAGAGCGCCTGCCTCGCGTCCCGATCGGGCAGCGATTCGGCGTGCATGATGCGGCTGAAGGCCCTGCTTTGATAGGCATTGCCGCGAAGGTCGAGAATGCGGTCATCACTGGCGCCAACGCCTTCCGTCGCTTCAATAACGCGTGTGTACTGGGTTGTCGATTCTTCATACCTCGCCAGTTGCTCGTAGCCGTGCCCAAGAACGAGGATCAGGTCCCGGCAGGCGGCCGGTCGCTGTCGCAGAAATTCGCAAATGCTATGCGCCTGTTCCAGGCTGGCAATGGTCGCCGCCGCCTCACCCTTTTCGATATCGATCACGCCCCGGTTGTTGACGGTTGCGATCCAGTAACCTAGGCCGTACCAGGAGACGATCGCTATCGTTAGGACTGCGACGGCAACGGATCCCGCGATTCGATTACGCCGCCGCTTTGCGGCGACTACACTGGTGTCGATATATTTTCCGTGCAACTCGGTCGCACCGGTTTCCTTACCCTGGTTGCGTGTCCGCCAATCGACGGCATCGCCAAGGTCCCTGCCGCGAAGCAGTAACGATGGGTCTTCGTTTTTCTCCTGCCATTCACGCGCGCGTCGGTAAATTCGGGCCTGCTGCCGTATCTCGGCCCAGTCTGCCTTGATCGCCGATAGCAAGGTCGCCATCGCAGCATCGGCCTCATCGCCTTCCCTTAAGAACACCCACTGACGTTGCGCGACCTGCTCGGGGAGATCCGCACTACCAGGCTCTTTACGGCATAGAGGTACGATGCGTTTACCCCCGGTCGCCGCCCAATCCGCTTCCTTGTGGCAAAAGCGGGAATTCGCGCTGGAAGGTGAAATGACGAAGATGAATGCCGCGGCTGCGTCTATCGCCCTGGTGACTTCCGGCCAGAACTCCTCGCCAGCATAGAGACCGTCAATGTCCACCCAGACGTCCAACTCAAGGCTCTGCAGTCGTTGCTTCAGCTCTTCAACGAAGGTCTGGTCTCTTCGCGAGTAGGAGATAAAGACATCAGTCATCGGACGGTCTTCTCGGGGTGTGGCTTAACAAACATGATCGCATCCTTGCAAAGACATACTGAGACTCCTGTTACCTAGCTGAGCATTACCAATACTTATGTGAACAATGCAACCCCATAATCATGGCATAGAAACGAAAACGTTCTAGTTGTTTGTTTAGCCGACACCCCTTCTTATCCCGTCACCCCTTTGCCGCATCCAGCGCCTGGCTGATATCGGCGATAATGTCATCCACATGCTCGATGCCGATGGAGAGCCGTACCATGTCGGCACTCACCCCCGCGGTCGCCAACTCCTCTTCGTTGAGCTGACGGTGGGTGGTGGAGGCCGGGTGGCAGGCCAGGGACTTGGCATCGCCGATATTCACCAGGCGCAGGATCATCTGCAGGGCGTCGATGAAACGGGCGCCCGCCTCTATGCCCCCCTCGATGCCGAAGCTGAGGATGCCCGAGGCCTGACCCTTGGTGATCTTCCGGCAGCGTTCATAGTGGGGACTCTCCGGCAGGGCGGCATAGTTGACCCACTTCACCTGGGGCTGCTGTTTCAGATACTCCGCCACCTTAAGGCTGTTCTCGCAGTGGCGTTCCATGCGTAGGCCGAGGGTCTCCAGGCCCTGCATGATGAGGAAGGCATTGTGAGGCGAGATTGCCGAGCCGGTATTGCGCAGGGGCACCACCCGACAGCGGGCGATATAGGCCGCCTCTCCCAGGGCCTCGGTGTAGACCACCCCGTGGTAGGAGGGATCGGGCTCGTTGAGCATGGGGAAGCGCTCCTTGTTGGCCACCCAGTCGAACTTGCCGGAGTCGACGATGATGCCGCCCACAGAGGTACCGTGGCCGCCGATATATTTGGTCAGGGAGTGGACGATGATGTCGGCCCCATGTTCGAAGGCACGGCAGAGATAGGGGGTCGCCACGGTATTGTCAACGATCAGGGGCACCCCATGGCGGTGGGCGATCTCGGCCAACCTCTCCAGGTCCACCACATTACCGGCCGGGTTGCCGATGGATTCACAGAACAGTGCCCGGGTTCTGTCATCAATCAGGCCCTCCAGTTTCTCGTATTCATCGAAGGAGGCCATGCGCACCTCGATGCCCTGCCGCGGGAAGGTGTGGGCAAAGAGGTTGTAGGTGCCGCCGTAGAGTTGGCTGGTGCTGACGATATTGTCACCGCTCATGGCGATGCACTGGATGGCATAGGTGATGGCCGCCATCCCCGAGGCCACTGCCAATGAGCCTATCCCGCCCTCCATCTCGGTCAGGCGTTGCTCCAGCACTGCCGTGGTAGGGTTCATGATCCGGGTGTAGATGTTGCCGGCCACTTTCAGATCGAACAGGTCGGCACCATGTTGCGTATCGTCAAAGGTATATGAGGTGGTCTGATAGATTGGAACCGCAGCTGCCTTGGTGGTGGGTTCCGATGCGTAGCCGGCATGTAGCGCCAATGATTCTAGTTTCATGATTACTCTTCATCCTCAATCTTTGGTAATGGCTTGCTTTTAATCACCCCGGTTGAGCATGGAATTATGCACCCCGGAGAGTGTCTTATTTTTGAATTTTCCGCCCCTCGCGGGAGTGCTGGCCTGTAATTCGGGCCTGAAACACTAATTTTATTCACCACATTCCGCGTCATTTGCGGCATATCAATGCGGTATATGGCATAGATACGCATAGTAGCGTGAAATTACCCATTACACACGAGTTGTAACGATTCCAACAGCCGCTTATCCTTACGCCATAACGCATTTTTCGGTCTTTTTTATGCAAGAGTACGCCCTAATCCTGATCAGCACCGTGCTGGTGAATAACTTTGTCCTGGTGAAATTTCTGGGATTGTGTCCATTCATGGGCGTTTCGCGCAAGCTGGAAACGGCGACCGGTATGGGCCTGGCCACCACTTTTGTGCTCACCCTCTCCGCCATCTGCTCCTATCTGGTCAACGAGTATCTGCTGATTCCCCTGGGCTTGGAGTTCCTACGCACCATCGCCTTCATCCTGGTAATCGCAGTAGTGGTCCAGTTCACTGAGATGGCCATGCACAAAACCAGTCCCATGCTGTATCAGGTTCTGGGTATCTTCCTGCCGCTGATAACCACCAATTGTGCCGTACTTGGAGTGGCCCTGCTCAATACCCAGGAACAACACGGTTTCATCGAATCAGCACTCTACGGATTTGGCGCCGCGGTGGGCTTCTCTCTGGTCCTGGTACTTTTTGCCGGTGTTCGCGAGCGGGTTACCGTCGCGGATGTCCCTGAACCCTTGCAAGGCAACGCAATCGCATTGATTACTGCCGGATTGATGTCCATGGCATTCATGGGCTTCGCGGGATTGGTCAGCGTGTAAGGAACACCAATCGATGTTAGTTGCCATCTTCACCATCTCAGCCCTTGCCGCCCTGTTCGGCCTGCTGCTGGGTTATGCCAGTATTCGTTTTCACGTGGAAGGGGACCCGATTACCGATCAGATCGAAAAACTGTTACCCCAGACCCAGTGCGGTCAGTGCGGCTTTGCCGGCTGCCGACCCTATGCAGAGGCCATTGCCGGGGGTGAATCAGAGATCAATCTCTGTCCCCCAGGCGGTGAAGCGACCATGATTGCGCTGGCTGACCTTCTGGGGCGGGATCCCGTACCCCTGGACGCAGATACTACCCAAGAGAAAGCGAAAGCCATCGCCCTGATCAAGGAGCAGGAGTGTATCGGCTGCACCCTCTGCCTACAGGCTTGTCCGGTGGACGCTATTATTGGCGCCGCTAAACAGATGCATGTTGTCATAACCGATGAATGCACCGGTTGCGAGCTTTGCCTGCCCCCCTGCCCCGTCGACTGCATAGTGATGGAGCCGATCCCAGTAAGCACAGGCAACTGGCGCTGGCCCTTTCCACACAGCGGTGTGCAGGCGATCGCAACCTCCGAAGTGCTCGAGAAGGCGGGCTGAATCCCATGTATGTTGAATCGAAAAAAGGCAAGACCAGGGAGCTTTGGCGATTTCACGGCGGTCTGCACCTGGCGGATAAAAAAGAGATCTCACTGCAAAAACCGTTGCAACGCGCCACCCTGCCGAACCGAATGGTACTGCCTCTGCAACAGCATATCGGTGTCCAGGCACAACCCCTGGTTGCTGTTGGAGACAAGGTGCTGAAGGGACAGGTCATTGCCAACTCAACAGCTCCTGTCTCCGCACCCCTACATGCATCCACCTCGGGTGTGGTGATTGATATCGGCGAACATAGGGTTCCTCATCCTTCTGGATTGGTGGATCAATCCATCGTCATCGAACCGGATGGTAATGACACATGGGGGGAGCTACCCGACCCGATCACCGATTTTCGATCCGCCGACAGCCAGGTTTTGCGCCAACGTATACGCGAATCAGGCATCGTGGGCATGGGTGGCGCCACTTTCCCTTCCGCGATCAAACTCAATCCGGGCAGACCGATCAAGACCCTGATCATCAATGGCGCCGAGTGCGAACCCTATATCACCTGCGACGACAGATTGATGCGGGACTATGCACAACGGGTCATGGCAGGTGCACGCATACTGCAGCATATGCTGCAGAGTGAAGAGTGTCTGATCGCCATCGAGGACAATAAACCCGAAGCGATCCTTGCCATGTTCCAGGAGTTGCGCGAAGAGGAGAATATAGAGGTTGTGCGGATCCCGACCCTCTACCCGAGCGGTGGTGAAAAACAGTTGATCAGGATCCTTACCGGACGTGAGGTCCCCACATCCGGATTGCCCGCCCAGGTGGGTGTGATTTGCCACAATGTCGCCACAACCGCAGCTGTTGCGGATGCGGTACTCGAAGGTAGTCCATTGATATCCCGCATCGTGACGGTCACCGGGGAAGGGATCCGGGAACCGGGCAACTTTGAGACCCCGCTGGGCATGCTCGCCGGTGATCTGATCGCCCAGGCAGGCGGCTATATGGAAAAACAGCCGCAGCAATTGATCCTGGGTGGTCCCATGATGGGATTCGACTTGACCACTGATCAGGTACCGATAACCAAGGGAGCCAACTGCCTGCTCTGCCCGACCGCCCACGAGAGCCCTCCGCCGCAACCGGCCAGGGCATGCATCCGTTGTGGTCGCTGTGCAGACGTCTGCCCGGCAAATCTGTTGCCACAGCAGATGTATTGGTACAGCCGTGCCAAGGATCTGGACAAGGTTCAGGATTACAACCTGTTCGACTGTATCGAATGCGGCTGTTGCTCCCATGTCTGCCCATCCCATATACCCCTGGTCCAGTACTATCGTTATGCCAAGGCGGAGAGTTGGGCACAGGAGAAGGAGCGGCGCAAATCCGAGCACGCCAAACAGCGGCACGACTTCCGGGTCTCACGTCTGGAGCGACTGGAAGCCGAGCGCAAAGCAAGATTGCGTAAAAAGAAACAGGACCTTAAGCCTAAGCCTACGGCCAAAAAGGGTGACAAACCCAAGCAGGAGACTAGTGCAGAGGATGCCAAACAAGCGGCAATCGAAGCAGCTATGAAAAGAGCGGCCGAGAAAAAGGCCAAGCAGCAACATACACCAAAAAACACCGATAACCTGACATCTGCCCAACAGGCGCAGATAGAGGCGGTAGATAAAAGACGCAAGGTTGCCAACAAGGAGAGTGAGCAACACCAGGAGCATCCTGAATAATGGAATTCCATACCACCAGCTCACCCCACACCAAGCACATCAATCGGGTCGATAAGGTGATGCTGCAGGTCGTATTGGCACTTATCCCGGGGATTCTTGCCTTGATCTTTTATTTCGGCTGGGGGGTGCTGATCAATATCGTACTGGCTGTCCTCGCCGCAACCGCCTTCGAGGCGATGGTAATCAAGCTGCGAAAACGCCCCGTATTGCCGGTATTGTCAGATCTAAGCGCAATTGTCACCGCGCTGCTTTTCGCCATTGCAATCCCTCCCCTGCTACCCTGGTGGCTGGTAATTCTGGGCATGGCCTTCGCCATCATCATGGTCAAACAGATGTATGGTGGCCTGGGTTACAACCCCTTCAACCCCGCCATGGCAGCCTATGTCATGTTGCTGATCTCCTATCCAGTGGAGATGACCAGTTGGTTGCCACCTTTCATTTTGGCTGAGCAACCGCTCAATCCATCACAAATCCTGGCTTACAAGTTTAGCGGTGTTCTCCCACAGCAGGTGACGCTGGATGCCATCACAATGGCCACACCACTGGATCAGATGCGCACCAATCTCGACCTCAACCATATGATCAGTGAAATCCGGAAAAGCCCGTTGTGGGGAGATTTTGGCGGACTGGGCTGGGAGTGGGTTGGTAACTGGTTCCTTATGGGGGGTATCTGGATGGTCTATAAACGTACCATCACCTGGCAGATCCCCCTGGCGTTTCTTTCCGGCCTGATCGGCATGGCCACACTCTTCTGGCTGTTCGATGCCGAGAGCTTTCCATTTCCACTGTTTCATCTGTTCAGTGGCGGAGCCATTCTCGGCGCCTTCTTTATCGCAACCGACCCGGTAACCGCCTGTACCACCCGTGCCGGTCAGTTGATCTATGGTGCCTCAATCGGGGTGCTTGTGTATATCATTCGTACCTGGGGTGGGTATCCGGACGCCGTGGCCTTTGCGGTTCTGCTGATGAATATGGCAGCACCGACAATCGATTACTATACCCGCCCACGAACCTATGGGCATGGCGAGGTGAAGCGTGAATAAACGACATGCCATATTTATCGCGGCCGCAATACTTGCATCCTTTGCCATCTTAGGTACATCGCTGGTAACCCTGACCCATGCCTTCACCAAGGAACGTATCGCACTGAACGAGCGTGAAACCCTATTGCGTTCACTACACGCCCTTGTACCGTCGGAAAGCATCGACAACGACATGATCGCTGATGTGATCACGGTAAGCGCGCATGATCTGCTCGGCTCAGATGCGACGACTGTCTATCGGGGCCGCAAGCTGGAACAGCCGGTCGCCACGGTATTGACCACCATCGTACCCAACGGTTACAGCGGACCGATCAAACTGCTGGTGGCAGTCCGATACGATGGCACATTGGGTGGCGTAAGAGTGATCAGCCACAAGGAAACCCCTGGTCTGGGCGACAAGATAGAAGAGTCCCGTTCCGACTGGGTATATAGCTTCAACGGCAAATCACTAACAAATCCAGGATTGAAAAAATGGGGGGTCAAACGGGATGGCGGGGTATTCGATCAATTCACGGGCGCCACAGTGACGCCACGCGCCATTGTCAAAGCGGTGAAACAGACGCTGTTATATGTGAAAGACCACAAAGATGCACTCTATGATCGTTCCGCAGCGATTCAGCAAGAGGGGTAAGCGATGGCCGAAATAAGATACCGTGACCTTATCAACGAAGGACTGTGGCACAACAACCAGGCACTTGTCGCTCTGCTTGGCCTGTGCCCACTCCTGGCCGTGAGCAATACAGCCATCAATGGCTTTGGCTTGGGGCTTGCGACCACAGCGGTCCTGGTTGCTTCAAATACCACTGTCTCTCTGATACGTAATTTCGTACGTCCGGAAGTGCGCCTGCCTGTGTTTGTCCTGGTAATAGCCTCATTCGTCACCGCCATAGAATTGGCTATGAATGCCTATTTCCATGAGTTGCACAAGATACTCGGTATCTTCATCCCATTGATCGTCACCAACTGCATCATCATCGGCCGAGCCGAGGCCTTTGCATCCAAAAACAATCTCTCCCGCTCACTGGTGGACGGCATCAGTATCGGTATCGGTTTCACATTGGTACTGCTTACCCTAGGTGCGATGCGAGAACTGATTGGGCAGGGAACCCTATTCGATCAGGCGCACCTGATGTTTGGTGAGGCTGCACATGGCCTCACCATCAGGATTGAAAATTTTCCAGGTATGCTGATAGCGATACTTCCCCCTGGCGCGTTTATCGGACTGGGACTGTTGATCATGTTCAAGAACCTGATCGACCAACGCCTCGCCGCCAGGGCGGTTGAGAAATCAGACTATCCCGAAGGCGCCGAAGGCATAGCAAATACATAGCACCTTTAAACTTTGTCAGGCCGCAACATGCGAGTGCATCGATTCTTCACTTCTCAAAATCTGCAGAGGGATTCGCAGATTACCCTTGAGGAGGACCCGTCACACCATATTCACCAGGTATTGAGACTTCGCTCTGGAGATGATGTTGTCCTGTTCAACGCGAATGGCGATGAGCATGCCGCTACCCTTATTCAGGTCAGCAAACAACAGGTAGTGGCCAGTATCGGTGAAGCACTCCGGCATGAAGCGGAGAGCAGGTTGGCGATTCACCTCCTGCTTGGCTTATCTCGCAGCGAGCGCATGGATTTCGCCATCCAGAAGGCAACCGAACTGGGGGTGAGTCGAATAACACCGCTCTTAACCGAACGCTGCGTGGTCAAGTTGAATGAAAAAAAGAGCGCCAGCCGACTGATGCATTGGCGCCGCATCATTATCAATGCCTGTGAGCAGTCGGGACGCTGCCGCATACCCGTCATCGATAAAGCGTTGGAGTATGGGGATGCATTGAGCCATACCGAGGCCGGAACCTCTATTTTACTCGATCACCGCAGCCAATTGACTCTGCATCAGATCGAACCTCCCCAAGCCAATCTCTGCATCCTCATTGGTCCCGAAGGAGGACTGACCAGTGGGGAGCGCCAATTCGCGCTGCAGCGGGATTTTATCGGGATTCGCCTGGGCCCGCGGATCATGCGTACCGAAACAGCGCCACTGGCAAGCATAGCCGCCGCACAAACGCTTTGGGGTGATTTCACCAACTGAAGCTCAACCGATATGCGGTGTCTCCAGGTAAGCGGCTGATTGCATCTCTTTCAAACGGCTCGCCGTACGCTTGAACTCAAATGTCAGGCGGGTACCTGTATAGAGTCTTTCCGGCTGATCCTCCGCACTCAGAACCAGATTGACCTTCTGGTCATAAAAAACATCCACCAGATTGATAAAACGTCGCGTGCGATCATCCCAGGTGCCATCGAGATAGGGAATATCCGAGATGAACACCGTATGGTGACAACGTGCCAACTCAAGGTAGTCATTCTGCCAGCGTGGCGGGCCACACAAGGCATTGAAGTCACACCAGATAACACCGTTCGCTCGCTTGATAAACCGGATCGGCCGACCCGGGACGGAAAAACGCTCCCTGCTCACTATCTCACCACTTACCAGACGCCCGAACTCCCGACTCATCTTTTGCGCAGCGTTGTCGCCTAATGGCGTATGGTAGACGGTTGACTCCTCGAACAACTGCAGTCGGTAATCATCGTCTCCCATCAACTCAATCACATGATTGTTGCGTTTCAGGATATCGATGGCGGGCAGAAAACTATCCCGCTGTATACCCCCGGGGTAGAGATCATCGGGATGTCGATTGGAGGTCGTTACCAGGGTTATGGCCGATTTTTCCAATGCTTCCAGCAGGCCTCGCATCAACATCGCGTCGCCGATATCGATAACGTTGAACTCATCGAAACACAGCACCCGCATGCGTTGCGCCATTTCATCAGCGATTGATTCCAGTGGCGCGCTTTCACCCTCGAGTTGCTGCAACCTTTTATGAATTTGCCGCATAAAGCTGTGGAAGTGGTGGCGCTCGATACCGACTTCCCTGTGGTGTGTATAGAACAGATCCATCAACCAGGTTTTACCCCGGCCCACGCCTCCCCAGAGATAGATACCCTCTACAGCTATCTCCCGCTTTTGCCAAAACCAACCACGGGTTCTTTTTTTCCGCTGCAACTCCCTTGCGAGCCGATCGAAGGCGGTGACTACAGCCTCCTGATGGGAGTCAGGTTTAAAACCGTTTTTTTGCAGCTGCTCTGTGTAGCGTCGATGAAGAGACAAGGGGAATGAATAGGAGGCAGGTATCAGGTTGCGACATCAATAACTTGTCGCTCGATCTCATCAAGGTCAGGTATCATTGCCGGACTCAGGTCCAACTCAACCTGTTGTTTAATCAGCGGATCAAGATCATCTTCGGGACTGACCGGCGTGACGTTGTTGGCACCCACTCTGACAAGGCTTGGAATGGCCTGAACCAGTAGACCTATATGGGTAATCCTTTCATGCTGGCCCAGCGTATTCATGACCATGATTCTGCCACGATTCCCGGGTATAACCACCCGGTCTCCAAGCATACCCTCGAAAGAGACGATTGGAATGACCACACCCCGCCAGACAAAACTCCCCACGAACCAATCCGGCCTTTCCGCTTCTGGCGGTTCCGGTTGCTGAAATCCAATCACTTCGGCAATCACCGCATTGGGCAATAGGAGTTGTCGCTCATGGAGTGGAATGAGGACACTTCTGACCTCCTTGACAGCGGCTTCGCTCATGATCTGCTTTCCGCCAGGACTTCGTTGATATTATCCAGCAACTCGCTCTCTTGGTAGGGTTTTCCAAGGCAGCGCTTGACGCCCAGATCCACTGCCCGTTTACGGTGCTTATCACCCACTCGAGAGGAGATCATGATGATCGGTAAGCCATAGTAATCGACAGAGTTGTTAATATGGCGCGCCAACTCGAAGCCATCCATGCGCGGCATCTCGATATCCAGCAACATTATATCTGGTATCTGTTCCTGTAATAGCGCAACGGCTTCAACACCATCCTTTGCGGTAACCACTTCCATATCATGCCGTTCAAGCAAGCGGCTGGTGACTTTACGCACGGTGATGGAGTCATCCACCACCATAACCCGCAATTGATCCTCAACCCGCTTCTCAGGTTTCTCGCTGACCAGGCTGAGCGGAGATGTTGCGTGGGTAGCATCCATACGCACCAGGGCAGCGAGATCAAGAATCAGGGCAACCCTGCCATCGGCAAGAATAGTGCCGCCGGTAATCCAGCGTACACTACCAACCTGTTTACCCAGCGACTTGACTACGACCTGTCTGCTTCCAAGCAGTTCGTCGACCTGTAATGCTGCCTGATGATCGCCTGTTTGCAATAACAATAGAGGCAGCCAGCGTGTCGTTTCAGGTATATCATGCTTACCCATCCCCATCATACTGCCAAGGTAACTCACCTTGTAGTTCTTAGCGCCGTAATTAAAACCTTTACCCCCTCCCTCGTAACATGCCAGCAGCTCTTGACGGCGAATCCTCACCACACCCGAAATGCTGCCATGGGGAACCGCATAGATCTCTTCCCCGGCACGCACCAGCAGGGCGTCCGAGATTGCCAGGGTTAGTGGCAACCTAATGATAAAACTGGTACCGCGACCAGGTTGGGAATCGATCTCCAGAGATCCACCCAGCTGTTTAACCTCACTGGTCACCACATCAAGGCCGACACCACGCCCCGAGATCTGAGTAACCTCTTTGGCGGTACTGAACCCTGGCAGCAATACACATTGAATCAGGTCATCGTCGCTAATCTCGGCGTTGGCATCGATCATGTTCTGTTCCAACGCACGCTTGCGGATCGCTTCGATATCCAATCCTCTTCCATCATCGGAAAGAGTGATCAGTACATCGGTCGCCTCGCGATCGAGATACAGGGAAACCCTGCCTACCTCCTGTTTCCCGGCCTTCTGTCTATCCTCAGGAAATTCGACACCGTGCGAAACCGAATTACGCAACAGATGTTCAAGCACCGGCACCATTCGATTAAGGATACTTCGATCCAATTCACCTTCAACGCCAAAACACTCAAGATTGGCCTTCTTGCCCAATTGACCGGCGGTCTGACGGACCAGACGCTGCATTCTCGGTACCAATTGTGCGAACGGCACCATACGGGTACGCAGCAGACCATCCTGGAGATCGGTGGAGATGCGCGACTGTTGCAGCAGAAGTGTGTCTGTTTCACGCTGCAGGTCTCGCAGTGATTCATTGATGTTCCCTAGGTCATTGACCGTCTCCATCAAGGCCCTTGAGAGCTGCTGCATGGTAGAAAATCTATCCAGTTCGAGTGGGTCGAACTCGGTCTTTTCGCGATCATCTTCATGCTCGCGTTCCCAGCGGTAGATGATCTGTGCCTCGGTTTCGATTTCCAGGTTTCTCAATTGAGTATGCAATCGAGATACCGTCTGTTCCAACTCTGATAGGTTGAATCCAAGCACACTGTTCTGTTGTTCCAGTCTTGCCCTGTAGATACTCACTTCACCCGCATGATTAACCAGGCGATCCATGAGATCCGCATTAACACGCACCTGCTCCTTGGTGGGCTTAAAACTCTCCTCTTCCTCTTTCTTGTCCGGTTCGAGCAGCTTTGCAATCTCTTCGTTGAACGGTAGCACTGTTGCCGATTCAACAGTCTCTATCTTTTCCAATTGCTCGCTGACTTCGCTTTCCTGCACTTCCTGGATCGCTTCAACCAAATCCGCATGAGAAGGTGTAGGTTCTCCACCAAGCAAG
>NATW01000129.1 GCA_003094555.1 gamma proteobacterium symbiont of Ctena orbiculata | reverse complement strand
GATGGTTAAACGGTGGGGCAACCCGGACCCACTCACTATCACCCGGTCACCGATTCAGTGGCCGAACATTGTGGCTAAGCAGGCACCGCCAAGTGTGGCGCTTTTAACCATCAGCCTTGTTATAATCCTTGGAGTTTAATTTAAATGGGTCGGTACCATGGAGCCTGAAGAGATCAAGCAGAAGAAACGCAGTCGAGGGATCTATCTGTTACCGAACCTGTTCACCACTGCCGCCCTGTTCGCCGGTTTCTATTCCATTCTCGCGGCCGTCAACGGTAAATATGAGCTGGCTGCTGTTGCCATCTTTGTGGCTATGCTGATGGATGGCCTGGACGGGCGGGTGGCGCGGCTGACCAAGACCCAGAGCGCATTCGGCGCAGAGTATGACAGCCTGTCGGATATGGTATCGTTCGGATTGGCGCCGGCCCTGGTTGTCTATATCTGGGCATTGAGCGATCTGGGTAAGCTGGGGTGGTTGGCCGCCTTCATCTACACGGCTACAGGCGCCCTGCGTCTGGCCCGTTTCAACACCCAACTAGCCAGTGCGGACAAGAAATACTTCCAGGGACTGCCGAGTCCGTCAGCGGCCGCCATTATAGCGGCCGGTGTCTGGCTGGGTGTCGATTATGGCATGGATGGAGACACGCTTGGTTGGCCGGCGGCGGTTATCACCACCCTCACCGGTTTGCTGATGGTAAGCAACTTTCGTTACCACAGCTTCAAGGAGATCGATTTTCAAGGCAAGGTGCCCTTCATTGTCCTGGTTGTGGTGGTGATCGTGTTGGCGATTGTACAAACCCATCCGCCCACGGTGCTGTTTCTGCTGTTTCTCGCCTATGGGGTCTCCGGGCCGGTGCTGACCCTGGCCCAGTTACGCAAGCATCGGGAGCATAGAACCGTCAGTGAGCGTAAGGGCGATGATACCTGATTAGCCTGGCTGATAAGGGTATCTGGGCTTAGGCCCCGAGACCGATCTGTGCGGATTCATAACCCTGATTGAGAGATGGGATATGGATGATTGGCATTCCCCAGGGGGTGGGTTATATTCGATTGTTAACTTGAAAATAGCTGGATAGTCGGTCGCTAATCGCCACCGCGCTGAATCCCGCTGGAGCGGAGTATGAGCCAAGCTGATCGATTGATCATTTTCGACACCACTTTGCGCGATGGCGAGCAAAGTCCTGGTGCATCCATGACAAAAGATGAAAAGGTCCGCATAGGCAAGGCCTTGGAAAAACTGCGGGTCGACGTCATAGAAGCGGGATTCCCGATTGCAAGCCAGGGTGACTTCGAGGCCGTGTCTGCAGTGGCCAATGTGGTAAAGGATTCTACGGTTTGTGGCTTGGCCCGTGCCCTGGACAAGGACATCGACCGTGCGGGCGAGGCATTGAAGTCAGCCAATTCGGCGCGCATCCACACCTTTATCGCGACCTCGCCGATTCATATGCAGCATAAACTCCGTATGACCCCGGAACAGGTCATCGAGCAGGCAGTGCATGCGGTCAAACGTGCCAGAAGGTATACCGACAACGTGGAGTTTTCCGCCGAAGATGCGGGTCGTTCCGAAATCGATTTTCTATGTCGAATCTTCGAGGCGGTGATCGATGCGGGCGCCTCCACCCTGAATGTTCCCGACACGGTGGGTTATGCCATGCCTCACCAGTTCGGCGAGCTGATACTGCGTATGCGTGAACGGATCCCGAACGCTGACAAGGCGATATTCTCTGTCCACTGCCATAACGATTTAGGTTTGGCTGTGGCGAATTCACTGTCGGCTGTCAGCAATGGTGCGCGCCAGGTCGAGTGTACGATCAACGGCCTTGGAGAGAGGGCCGGCAACGCATCCCTGGAAGAGGTGGTTATGGCAGCGCGTACGCGGCCCGATATCTTCTCTTGCCAGACCATGCTCGATACCACTCAGATCGTTGCCTGTTCCAAACTGGTTTCCAATATTACCGGTTTTCCGGTACAGCCAAACAAGGCGATTGTTGGCGCAAACGCCTTTGCCCATGAGTCAGGCATTCATCAGGATGGGGTACTGAAATCGAGGGAGACCTACGAAATCATGCGCGCCGAGGATGTGGGTTGGAGCCAGAACCGCATGGTGCTGGGCAAACACTCCGGACGCAATGCGTTTCGCACCCGGTTGGAGAGCCTGGGTATCAGTTTTGAGTCGGAAGAGGAGCTGAATGCCGCCTTTTCCCGCTTCAAGGAGCTGGCAGACAAAAAGCATGAGATCTTCGACGAGGATCTGCAGGCATTGGTGACCGATACCAAGACCGAATCATTCAACGAACGGGTCAAACTCATTGCCCTCAAGGTCTGTTCCGAAACCGGCGAAATTCCCCATGCAGAGCTGACCCTCAGCGTCGATAGCGATGAAGAGCCTGGAGCCGCCTCGGGCAGTGGTCCCGTGGATGCGGCCTTCAAAGCCATCGAAAGCATCGTCAATAGTGGTACGGAGCTCCAGCTCTATTCGGTAAACAACATTACCAGCGGCACCGATGCCCAGGGAGAGGTGACGGTAAGACTGGAAAAGGGCGGAAGAATCGCCAATGGCCAGGGCGCCGATACCGATATTGTCATTGCATCGGCTAAGGCCTATATCAATGCGGTGAACAAGATACTGGAACCGGTGGAGAAGGCCCATCCGCAAACCGGGGATGTGTAGCGGGATGCTTGAGCCGCGCCGCAATCGATATCTGAAAGCGATGGGTCTCACCCTATGGCAACGCCGGGTGAGCGTCGAGGTCGGGCAGGTAGATGACATCCCGAATGCGGGGGACGAGTCCCAGCTGGCCGCTCCTGCAACGGAAATGCTTCAAACCGACCGCATAGAAGAGACTGAACACGTCAGGGACGTGACGGCAAACGAGCAACCCGATTGGCAGGCACTGCAGCAAAGTGTCAAGGGATGCAAGGCGTGCGGGCTGCGTGCCGGTTGTAGACAAACTGTATTCGGTGTCGGCGATCCCCAGGCAGACCTGCTGGTGATCGGTGAAGCCCCCGGTGCCGACGAGGATCGGCAGGGTGAACCCTTCGTCGGTCGAGCCGGTCAGCTGCTGAATGGGATGCTGTTGGCGATGGGCTACAAACGTGAAGCGGTCTTCATCGCCAACATTGTCAAATGCAGGCCCCCCGACAACCGTGATCCTAGGCCCGAGGAGGCCCTCCACTGCGAACCCCATCTGTTAAGACAGATTGAACTGATAAGGCCGAAAGTGATACTCGCTGTAGGACGCATTGCGGCACAAAATCTGCTCAAGTCCGATATTGCCGTGGGTAAGCTGCGGGGGCGGATTCACAGCTTTGGACAAGCGGCTATTCCATTGGTTGTGACCTACCATCCCGCCTATCTATTGAGATCCCCGGAACAGAAAGGCAAGGCCTGGCAGGATCTGCAACTGGCGCTTTCCGTATTACGGAAAAATTCAGTGTGAGTGCCCAGCTACTGGATCCACTGCTAGGCATCCGGCCCATGCAGACAGAGGATCTCCCCCAGGTCCTGACGATCGAGGAGTCGGCCTACCCCTTCCCCTGGACTCTGGGGATCTTTCATGACTGCCTGCGTGTCGGCTACTGCTGCTGGGTGCTGACCCTCGATCAACAGGTGATCGGTTATGCTGTGATGTCCGTGGTGATCGATGAGTCACATATTCTCAACATCTGTATCGATCCCCAGTGGCAAGGCAAGGGGTTAGGCGTGAAGTTGATCCGACGCCTGTTGAAAATAGCCCGTCAACATGGCGCCGAGACAGTCTATCTGGAGGTCAGGGCCGGTAACATCGCTGCAATTGGGTTGTATGAAAAATTGGGTTTTGTGGAGATAGGGCAGCGACGTGGCTACTATCCGGACCAGAATCAATCCCGGGAGGATGCACTGCTGATGTCACTGGAGTTGTAGGGTCAGACCAGGGGCAGGCCCGATAGGGGACTGGAAACAGCAGCGGCTTATATCATCTCATCGATAGCAGTGGGATTGCTGTGCAGGCTGGCCATACTGCCAACGGCTTTAAAGGATGCAATGGCCCGCTGCTCAAGCGGGGCGACTTGATCCCTTGCCGGTTCCCCATCACTGCTACCGCCAGCGGCCTTACTTTGGTTTTCCGCAAGTTGCTGACGTTGCGCGGCTTGAACTTCACTTCTTGCCTGTGCTGCCATTGCCGAAGCCTGTGCCGCGACCTGACGATCCTGGGGAGACGGGTCAGCCGGAGCCAGGGCTGCGCGGCGGACTGTTTCGGCCTGCCTGACCCGCTGTTCCGGGCTGTTGGTTGAGGGCATGCGGATCGAAACCTCTCCGCCCACAGCGTAGTTACGGCCGTCGGGGCCTCTTGTATAGGTGTAGCTGCCACCGGAAGCCAAACCGCCCGCGGCGGCCCGATGGGCGGCCTCATGGGCCCGGACCTCCCGGTCCCTCTTCTGCAACTCCCTGACTTCAGCCTTTTCTTCCTGGGTTAATTGGCTGCTCTCTGTGCTCTCACGAACCGGTCGTTGCGTGGTGCTTTCACGGGTAGCCGGAGTGGCGGCAGAGTCTGCATAGGCCCCGCCAGACGGGCTTGTCTCGCTGCTAGAGGCCTTGGCGCCGACTGAAGTTCGATCTGCCGCAGATGCGGTATTGCCGAGTCCAGATAGCATGCCGACGGAGAGATCCATAGTGTTACCAATTCATTTCACCTGCCTCCATTATAAGCAACAAACCAAGCTATGGCTTGATAGCCACCAACAATACCTAAGCTTTCGGAATTAGCTTCCCGCCGCGCGTCTAATCACTATCCGGATATGGTTCATCTCCATTCTAAACCCTATGAGTGGGGCCTCAGGCTCAGTAAGTCACTCCCCTGGCCATGAATGGGGTATAATCCGCGGCTTTTTAACGGTGAAACTAGGCTTCAATGTCCGAACTGCTTGAACAACTCAGCCGGCGACGTACTTTCGCCATCATCTCCCACCCGGATGCGGGTAAAACCACCTTGACGGAGAAGCTGCTCCTGTATGGGGGGGCGATCCAGATGGCGGGCACCGTAAAAGGGCGCAAAGCGGCAAGGCATGCCACCTCGGACTGGATGGAGATGGAGAAGGAGCGTGGTATCTCGGTCACCTCGTCGGTGATGCAGTTTCCCTACCGGGATGAGATCGTCAATCTGCTCGACACCCCCGGCCATGAGGATTTTTCGGAGGATACCTACCGTACCCTGACGGCGGTGGATTCCGCGTTGATGGTCATCGATGTGGCGAAAGGCGTCGAAGCGCGGACGATTAAATTAATGGATGTATGCCGTCTGCGTGATACCCCGATTCTCACCTTTGTCAATAAACTCGACCGGGAGGGGCGGGATCCCCTGGAGATACTGGATGAGATCGAGGAGGTGCTGAAGATCAAGTGCTCTCCTGTATCCTGGCCGATCGGCATGGGTAAGCGTCTGAAGGGGGTTTACGATCTGCGTAGCGATACCACCCATCTCTTCAGCGCCACCCACGGCGGCAAGATCCAGGTGGGTGAGATCATCGAGGGGATCGACAATCCCAAGCTGGATGAGCTGATCGGCAGCCAGGCCGGGGAGCTGCGTGAGGAGATCGAACTGGTGCGTGGCGCCAGTCATGAACTGGATCTGGAGGCCTATGCCCGGGGTGAATTGACGCCGGTGTTTTTCGGCTCGGCAATCAATAACTTCGGTGTCAAAGAGCTGTTGGATGCCTTCGTCGAGTATGCCCCGGGACCCCTGTCCCGCACTACCCAACAGCGCCTGGTAGAGCCGTCCGAGTCAAAGTTCAGCGGCTTTATCTTTAAGATCCAGGCCAACATGGATCCGCAACACCGGGATCGTGTTGCCTTTTTGCGTGTCTGTTCAGGGAGTTATCGCAAAGGCATGAAGATGCGACAAGTCCGTATCGGCAAAACCGTGCAGATCAGTAATGCCATTACCTTCCAGGCCGATGAACGTCGCCATGTGGAGGAGGCTTGGCCGGGAGATATCATCGGTCTGCATAATCATGGCACCATCCAGATCGGTGACACCTTCACTGAAGGTGAAGCGCTGAAATATGAGGGCATCCCCTATTTTGCCCCGGAGCTGTTCCGCCGCGTGGTATTGAAAGATCCGCTCAAGCAGAAGGCGCTGTTGAAAGGGGTGTTGCAGCTGTGCGAAGAGGGCGCCACCCAGGTCTTCAGGCCATTGAAAAACAACGATCTGATTCTGGGTGCGGTGGGTGTGCTGCAGTTCGATGTGGCGGTGGCGCGACTGAAACATGAATATAAGGTCGAGGCAATCGTCGAGCCGGTGAATGTGGTCACCACCCGTTGGATAGCCTGCCAGGATGAAAAAATGCTGGAGCGTTTCAAGGATAAGGCCCATGACAACCTGGCTTTGGATGGGGATGATCAACTCGTCTACCTGGCACCCACCCGGGTGAATCTCGACCTGGCCATGGAGCGTTGGCCCGATATCGAATTTCTAGCCACACGGGAACTATAGAATCCTCACCAATCGAGGTTACTCACGATCACAGGGTCGGGAAAGCATGGAGCGCTAACTCCCTACTCATAGCGCGTTGAAAATCGCCATTGCTAATCCATAATTACTATAGAAGCCTTGAAGATGATGGAGGCTCTTTAAATGTTAGGTTTGATCTCCACTGCCCTGGGTGAGAAGGAGGTAGTTGATGTTTCTAATGCAGAAAAATAGTGAAAAGCTGGTTGAAGTATTGAGTCTGACAGACCTTTTTAATCCGAATCATCCTGAAATCATTGGCCGCTTCCATGCGGGAGAAGAGATGCAGGATGCGGAGAAGTTTGCCAAGGATCAGATGAAATTCCCTTCCGGGGAATCACTCCCTCAATGCTGGTTGGATTCCAAATATCGGCAGCATTGACCGATCTCTGTGGCTACGACCAGGGGTTGATCCAATATCCAGATCGATGCTTGCCCAGGTCCTGATCTAGGGTGTCTTGGTTCAGGATCAGAAACTCGCATTGCTTTGGCCCGATTTTTCTATCCAGCCGTGGATCATCTTTTTGGTTGTAAAATCGGCACCACAGTTGCCCTGGTGGTCTACGACAATCATACCACCCCTGCCTTTGACCTTGCGTAGCAGATATTCGATGCCATACTCAACCGCTCCCTTGGCGTCACAGTTGAGAAATTCCATGGCATCGGAGACCGTCTTTGCAAGGACAGTGCGCATGAAATCCTCACCAAATCCGGTCGTTGATACCGCACAGGTCTGATTATCGGCAAATACACCTGCCCCGACGATCGGTGAATCACCCACCCGTCCCATGCGTTTGTTGACTATGCCCCCGGTGGATGTGGCAGCGGCCAGATTCCCCTCCAGATCCCGGGCGACGGCACCAATGGTGCCGTACTTCTGCTCTTCGGAGGCCTCACTACTGTCATCATGGTCGAGCATGATTCGGTGCTGCAGGCGCGCCTGTTCCAGCTGTTGAATCCGGTCAGGCGTGAAAAAATAGTGATCCGGCGTCAGGGGCATACCGCAGTGGGCGGCAAACTTCATCGCGCCCTCGCTGATCAACATCACATGTTCGCTCTCCGCCATCACCAGACGCGCCAATTGGACTGGATTGGCGATATTGCTCACCGCGGCGACTGCACCCGCGGAGAGGTCGCGACCATCCATGATAGCGGCATCCATCTCCACCTTGCCGTTTTCATTGAGAACGGAACCGCATCCGGCGTTGAAAACCGGGTCGTCCTCCAACTGTGATGCGCATGACTCCACCGTTTCCAGGGCATTGCCACCGCGAATGAGTATCTCACGGCCGTGTTCCAGAACGGTACGGATGCTCTCCAGATAGCGTAGGGCTGTTTTATTATCCTTGACATTGTCCAGGGCACCGGCGCCGCCATGCACCATCAGCGAGAAGGTCTCTTGCATTGTTTTGTGTGTTTGCGTTGATCCTGCTGTAAAGCTACCAGAGGCGTTGCTGCAACTCTAGTTTGATTCGCTGACGTGTTGTCCGGTTACCTGCGATCATGAACATGACCTTGCCGACCAGGATCGTGCCCCAATTGACAATAACGACACCCTCTCCAGTTGACGGATTGTACTCGAGGTCACGAATATCCAAGCTATCGAGAGAGCGATGCCAGGTTGAGAAGTTACAAGATTCCCACTCATCGATGCCGCATTTCATCGCGATCAAGGTGGGATAGGATGCGCCGTTGTAACGAGGATTGCACTCGATGGCGAGATACTCGCTCTTCTGCCCCTGTTGCAATACCGCCACATCGAAGGCAAGAATATCCTTGAAGCCGCGCTCTGCCATCCATTCGGCCATAGGCTCAACAATTCCCCAGGGTTCGTAAGGTGTGGGATAGAAATTTCCCTGGTGGGCCGTACCCTCGAGAATCTGTTCCGTGGCAAGCAGTCTCCTGCATTCTCCATCGGTTATCCGATACTGCAGATTGAGAAAGGTCTCTGTCTTGACCTCCTGTTGCAGTTGTACAGGAGTGTCTGCGGTAAAGTTTGACATCGCCAGTGATAAGGCATCCCGATCCTCGCATCGATAGATGCCGATGCCGGAAACCGAGATGGCGGCTTTGAGATAACAGGGGAAGGGGAAGGTGCTGAGCTCCTCATCCGATATCTCTGCGACACTGTTGAAACAGCTTGTCTTTGGTACAGGCACTCCCAACTCGTCTGCCAGGGACATGAAGTTGTTCTTGGAATTGATGAACTCGACGGTTTTGGCCCAGCCTATATCACCGCCCTTTTTAAGCTCCATGTCACCATAGAAAAAGTGGGATGGGGTGATGCTGTCATGAACAGGCATATGTTCAAGGCCGATGTCCCAGATGACATTGTGGCTGTGGTTCAGACCGATGCGCGAGTAGTGATCAGTAATCTCTTCCCATTCGCTCTTCAACAATGGGTGAAGTTGGATCATATCGTCATGTTCGGTGGCACCAAGGACTCTGCCGGAATAGAGGTAGTTGCCTTTTACGCCCTCGGCGGTGCATGACATGATATCGTGATTGAAGACCCTAGGATTTGTTGGTCTGGCCGGAATCTGGTGGACCACGCTACCTTTTGCCTGATGAATCCCTTGTGTTCCTTTTGTGATCATGAATCTGCCCTGTCTTTGTATCGGATGATTCCCCTCTCATCTGCAAAATAGGCGCCAGATTCTAGGATTTTGCTTTAATACAACCAGGTTATTCGCGGCATTTAAATAGGTAGGTTCATGAATTGACTGGAAATATCGCAGGGATATCAATGCTCACCCGAGATGATGCGCGGCTTTGTTATATGTGGATGTTGTGATTTGCCGAGGGGTGGTATGCGCTATCAGAGTGCACCGATGCTGTCGACACTGTCATTGGTGGGTGAAAATAGTGCGCCCAACGGCCGTATGATCGATGGGTGGGAACAGTATTTGAGCTGTGAGCCGCAGGATTGGTTATTGAAATGGAGATCCTTGTGTGGGACTGTTTCTTGCTTGTTCAGCTACCAAGATCTCATTTGGGAACCCTCGATAGGCAGATGGCTGTTGATGGGTCTTAGATATACCGGAGCAAAAGATGCTAGATAAGACATTGACGGTCATCCTTGCGGGTGGTCAGGGTTCGCGTCTGCAACCACTGACGCTGGAACGTACCAAGGCCGCGGTACCCTTCGGCGGTCAATACAGGATTATCGATTTTTCCCTGGTCAACTGTCTCCACTCCGGACTCCGCAGGATCCTGGTACTGACCCAGTACAAATCCCACTCCCTGCAAAAGCATTTGCGAGATGGATGGTCGCTCTTCAATCCGGAACTGGGGGAATACATCACCGCGGTTCCACCGCAAATGCGCAGGGGCAGTGGTTGGTATGATGGTACCGCGGATGCGGTCTACCAGAATCTCTACATGCTCAAGCGCAGTGGGGCTGAGCGGGTACTGATCCTGCCTGGCGACCATATCTACCGCATGGATTATGCTCCCATGATCGCCTTTCACATGCAGCAGAATGCCAGTGTTACGGTTGCATGCATGCAGCGCCCTTTCCCAGAGGTCGGTCTTTCCGGGGTTTTGGATATGGACCAAAACAGTCGAGTCAACGCCTATGGGACCCTGCAGGTACAGCATCAGGTTGATGATGACGATGTTGCAACCGCCCAGGTTTCAATGGGGATCTATCTCTTCTCCATCGATAAGTTGATCGAGGCGTTGGAGGAGGATCATGATCTGGCCGGTTCCAGCCATGATCTTACCCAGGACATCCTGCCAAGAATGGTTGGCGATGGGGACGTCTACGCCTATCAATTCGGTGGCGAGGCAGGACGCGTCAGTCAGGATCGCTATTGGCGTGACGTGGCCACCATTGACAGTTACTACGATGCCAATATGGAGTTACTGGACCCGGTTCCGTCACTGGATCTGTATCAACCTGAATGGCCGATCCGTACCCACCATGGACAAAATCCGCCAGCCAGGACCGTACCGGGCGTCTCCGGCAGCGAGGGAATCTTTATCAACTCCATCGTCGCCAATGGCGTACTCATCGTCGGTGGCAGCGTGCAACACTCCATTCTGTTTCCTAAGACCCTGATCGGCGATGAAGCGGTGATCCACAACTCAATCCTTTTCGATGGTGTAAAGGTGGGTGATGGAGCACAGTTGGAGAACTGTATCATCGACAAGGGTGTGGTGATCCCGCCAGGGGCGCGTATCGGATTTGATCAGGAGAGCGATGCTGCCCACTTTACCGTTTCACCCAAGGGGGTGGTTGTGGTGCCAAAGGGTTATCGCTTCAGAAGCTGAAAGACCTCTACTCAAGCTATCTTACAGGGTGACCAGGGTGCGCCCCACGATCTTGCCCGCCAGCATCTGTTCAAAGATCTCTGGCAGTTGTTCCATGGAGACTGTCTGGGTCAGTATGTCGTCCAGATGCCTGGGCCTGAGGTCGGTGGCCAGGCGCTGCCAGAGCTCCTCCCTGATCTCGTCAGGACAACCTGATGAGTTGATACCGAGCAGGCTCACGCCACGCAAGATAAAAGGCATCACCGTGGTGTTCAAATCGTGGCCGCCGGCCAGGCCTATGGCTGCGATGTTGCCCCAGGGTCTGATCTTACGCGTGATGCTTGAGAGCGTCTTACCACCTACGTTGTCCACAGCGCCGCCCCACACGCCTCTTTCCAGGGCATGGTGATAGCTGTTGACCTGCTCCCGCCCCAGCACCTCTTGGGCGCCGAGGTGTTCCAGATAGGCCTGTTGATCGGCCTTGCCGGTGACAGCATGCACCTCAAACCCCTCGCCATCGAAGATGTTGACTGCGATACAACCCACGCCGCCTGTGGCGCCGGTGATTAGTATCGGGCCCATGTCTGGGCGTTGGCCGTTGGTTTCCATCCTGTGCAGGGCCAAGGCAGCGGTGAAACCGGCGGTGCCTAAAATCATCGACTGGGAGGCTGATAGGCCTTGGGGCAGGGGTACTGCCCAGTCTGCCGGTACCCTGAGATATTCGGCATACCCACCATCAGCAGTGGTGGAGAGCTCATATCCTGTGACGATCACCCTGTCACCGGGCTTGAAGCGCTTGTCACCGCTCTCGGCAACTTCTCCACAGGCATCGATACCGCCGGTGAGTGGATAGCGTCTGAGGATCTGCGCCTTGCCTGTCCCAGCCAGGGCATCTTTGTAATTGATGCTGGAGTATTGCACCCGGATCAGGATTTCACCCTTATCCGGGGTTTGTAACTCAAGCGCTTCAATCCCTGCTGAGTGCTGGGCATTGTCCCGATGTATACGAAAGGCTTTATAAGAAGTCATGTCGAACTACTCCGATACAACTGGTATCTTTCCTATCTTGCCCCGCCATTCGGCAGGACCCATCTGATGAACGGAGTCACCGCGGCTGTCTACGGCCACAGTGACGGGGAAATCGACCACTTCGAATTCCCGTATCGCCTCCATGCCGAGATCCTCGAATGCCAGCAGACGGGAGCTGCGAATCGCCTTCGAAACAAGATAAGCGGCACCGCCCACAGCCATCAGGTAGACGGCTTTATGGCGCTTTATCGCTGCCAGGGCTGCGGGCCCCCGTTCGGCCTTGCCGACCATGCCGAATAGACCCGCCTGATTCAGCATCACTTCGCTGAACTTATCCATGCGTGTGGCAGTGGTGGGACCGGCCGGACCTACCACCTCATCGCGTACAGGATCGACCGGTCCCACGTAATAGATGAAGCGGCCATGGAAATCGATGCCGTCGGGGAGTGGCTGGTCGTTGGCATAGAGATCGGCAATACGCTTATGGGCGGCATCCCGTCCGGTCAAAAGCTTGCCATTGAGGAGTATGAGTTCCCCCGGTTGCCAGCTTGCTATCTCCTCCTTGCTGATACTATCCAGATCGACCCGGCGGGCCTGCGGAGAGGCCTCCCAGGTGACATCAGGCCAGTCGTCCGGGGCAGGGGGGGTGAGCAGGGCCGGCCCGCTGCCATCCAGGGTGAACTCCACATGGCGGGTGGCGGCGCAGTTGGGGATCATGCCCACCGGCAGCGATGCTGCGTGGGTGGGAAAGTCGCTGACCTTTACGTCCAGCACGGTGGTCAAGCCACCGAGTCCCTGCGCACCTATACCCAATGCATTGACCTTGTCATAGATCTCCAGGCGCAGCTCCTCCTTGCGATTCTCCGGACCCCGTGCCTGTAATTCATGGATGTCGATGGGTTCCATGAGTGACTCTTTGGCCAGCAGCATGGCCTTTTCGGCCGAGCCTCCGACACCGATGCCAAGCATCCCGGGAGGACACCATCCGGCCCCCATTTTGGGCACCTCCTGCAACACCCAGTCCACAAGAGAACCGGAGGGATTGAGCACCTTGAAGCGGGATTTGTTTTCCGAACCACCCCCCTTGGCAGCGACTTTCACCTCAACCTTGTCTCCCGGTACCAGTTCCATGTGAATAATCGCAGGGGTGTTGTCGCCGCTGTTCTTGCGACTGCCGAGTGGATCGTTGACCATGGAAAATCGCAACACATTGTCGGGATGGGCATAACCGTGGCGCACACCTTCATTGACCATATCGCTGATCGACATTTCGCCATCCCATTGAACCTGCATACCGATCTTGAGAAACACTACCACCATACCGGTGTCCTGGCAGACGGGACGCCTCCCCTCGGCGCACATGCGGGAATTAACCAGGATCTGTGCCATGGCATCCTTGGCGGCGGGACTCTCCTCTTTGGCCCAGGCTTCACCCATCGCCTTGAGAAAGTCGACCGGGTGATAGTAGGAGATGAACTGCAGGGCATCGGCGATGCTGTGGATAAGGTCTTCCTGGCGGATGCGGGTCATGGTCAATCCTGTCAATACAGTGTCGATCGGTAGATACCGGTCTGTAGTTGATCTCGTATTTTTTGCTATTTGTTGAGGCTGATTAGCAAGATTATTGTTAATGCAGAATCAGATTTCCAGTAGCAACCGACTGGGATCCTCCAGTAATTGCTTAATGGTTACCAGGAACTGTACTGCGTCCCGGCCGTCGATAATACGATGATCATAGGAGAGCGCCAGATACATAACAGGACGTATCACGATCTCACCCTTTTCCGCTACCGGTCGTTGTTGAATGGAGTGCATGCCGAGAATCGCACTCTGGGGTGGATTGAGGATCGGTGTGGAGAGCATGGAACCGAATACACCGCCGTTGGTGATGGAGAATGTGCCCCCGGTCAGGTCATCATAACTCAATGATCCCTCCTTGGCCTTGAGACCGTAATCCTTGATTCTCTGCTCGATGGCGGCGAAGCTGAGCTGATCCGCGTCACGCAGTATCGGTACCACCAGGCCGCGAGGGGAGGAGACAGCGATACCGATGTCGAAGTAGCCGTGATAGAGGATATCGTCACCATCCATGGTGGCATTGATAATCGGATACTGTTTCAACGCCTCGACTGCTGCCTTGACAAAAAAGGCCATGAATCCCAGGCGTACATTGTGGCGCTTTTCAAACTCATCCCGATATTTAACCCGAAGATCGGAGACAGCCTGCAGATTCACCTCATTGAAGGTGGTGAGGATGGCGGCAGTCTGCTGCGCCTCCACCAATCGTTCCGCAACCCGCTTGCGCAGGCGTGTCATTGGCACCCTTTCTTCAACCCGGCCCGTTGGGGCAGGGGCGGGCGGAATGGACGGCGTAGGTTCGACATGGCTTGTGGCTACCGCTGTACTGTTTTGTGCGGCGATGGCCGCTTCCACATCGGATTTGACGATACGTCCGTTTTTACCGCTGCCCTGAATGCTGTTGGGATCGATACCGCTCTCCTTCACCAGTCGCCTTACAGCAGGAGAGAGTGCGGGTGGTTCTTGCTCCGCTTGCGGGGCTTCTGCTGGTTGCTCTTGAGTGGCGGGTGTCCCCGCACCGGCCGCACCGGCCTCCAGAACCCCCAATAGATCATCAGCCTCAACGGTTTCACCCTCTTTGAAGTGAATCGTGGTCAGGGTGCCTGATTGGGGTGACGGCACTTCAAGTACGACCTTGTCGGTTTCAAGATCGACCAGGGTTTCATCCTGTTCGACATGTTCACCCGGCTGTTTGTGCCAACTCAGAATAGTGGCATCTGTAACCGATTCGGGAAGTTGGGGAACGCGTAGTTCGATACTCATTGATAGTCCTGGTTCCTGTAGTTCATGCGGGGGTTGATACGTCCGGTGAGGGCCTCGTCAATCAGGGTTTCCTGCTGCTTGATATGTACCGAGCGGTAACCGACGGAGGGGGCCGCTGCTGAAGCACGACCCACATAACAGAGCTGCCTGTTTTTCGAGGTTAGGGGGTAGAAGCGGTGTTTGATCTGATCCCATGCACCTTGATTTTGCGGCTCTTCCTGACACCAGATAACCATTTTTGCACCCTTGTAGCGTTTTACGACCTTGTCGAAATCCTTTTGCGGGAAGGGATACAGCTGCTCTATGCGGATTATCGCCACATCATCCAGGCCACGGGAGCGACGGGTCTCCAGTAATTCATAATAGACCTTTCCGGAGCACATGATGAGGCGCTTCACCTTTTTCGGATCGATGTCATCGATCTCGTCGATGACATTCTTGAATCCGCCTTCCAGCAGGTCTTGCTTGGGGGATGTGGCCAAACGGTGCCTGAGCAGGCTTTTCGGGGTCATTACGACGAGTGGATGACGATAGGGTCGCAGCATCTGGCGTCTTATCAGATGGAATATTTGGGATGCCGAACTGGGTACGCAGACCTGGATATTGTGGTTGGCGCAAAGGCGTAGAAAGCGCTCCGGACGGGCTGAGGAGTGTTCGGCGCCCTGGCCTTCATAGCCATGGGGCAGGAACATGGTCAGACCGCATAACAGGCCCCACTTTTCACCGCCCGAGGTGATGAACTGATCGATGACAACCTGAGCCCCGTTGGCGAAATCACCGAATTGGGCCTCCCAGATCGTCAGGCAACCGGGCTCAGCGGTGGCATAGCCATACTCGAAACCGAGCACCGCCTCCTCGGATAACAGAGAGTCGATGACCAGGAAATCGGCCTGGTCAGGGGTCAGGTGCTGCAGGGGTATCAGGGATTCGCCATCGGCCTGATTATGCAACACCGCGTGACGATGAAAGAAGGTCCCGCGTCCCGAGTCCTGGCCCGAGAGCCGCACCGGAATGCCCTCTGTCAACAGCGAGGCATAGGCCAGGTTCTCGGCAAAACCCCAATCGACGAACTGATCACCGGTGGCCATGCGATGTCGCTCTGTCCATATCTTCTCAACCCGCGGGTGAAGTTCAAAGCCGCCTGGTACATGCAGGAGTTGATCTGCCAGCATTGCAAAACGCTCACTGCTCAGGCGGGTATCCACCGGGTGTTCCCATTCGATACCCTTATAGGCATTCCATCTCACGGCATAGGGATGACGCAGGGCACAGGTTACAGGCCTTGCCACCACAATGCCCTGGTCCAGGGAGTCTCGATAGTTATTCACCAGATCCCGGGCGTGCTGGGGAGAGATCACCGATTCCTGCACCAGTTTATCCGCATACAGGGTTCGCAGGGTAGGGTAGTTGCGGATCTTCTTGTACATCTCAGGTTGCGTGACGGCGGGTTCATCGGCTTCGTTGTGACCAAGGCGGCGATAGCAGATCACATCGATTACCACGTCCTTGCGAAAGCGCATGCGAAATTCGAGCGCCAAGCGGGTAACGTAGAGCACTGCTTCGGGATCATCCCCATTGACGTGAAAGATCGGTGCCTGCACCATCTTGGCCACATCGGTGCAATACAGGGTAGAGCGGGTATCCATGGGATTGCTGGTAGTGAACCCGACCTGGTTATTGATGATGATATGTACCGTGCCACCGGTGGTATAGCCACGGGTCTGCGACAGGTTCAGGGTCTCCATCACCACGCCCTGGCCGGCAAACGCCGAATCGCCGTGGATCAGGATAGGCAATACCCTGGATCCGTCATGATCACCACGGCGGCGTTGCCGTGCTCTTACCGAACCTTCGATGACGGGATTGATGATTTCCAGGTGCGAGGGATTGAAGCCCAATGCCACATGCACCATCTCACCGTCAGTGTTGATATCGGTGGAGAAACCCATGTGGTACTTGACGTCTCCGGAGAGACGCACCGGATCGATTGTCACCCGGCCTTCGAATTCATCAAAGATATCCTGCGGCGGTTTGCCCAATATATTTGTCAGGACATTGATGCGCCCGCGATGGGCCATGCCGATGATCACTTCGCTGATGCCGTTGGTGCCGCAATTTTGAATCAGATCATCCAGCAAAGGGATCAGGGATTCACCACCCTCCAGGGAGAACCTTTTCTGACCTACATAGCGGTTATGCAGGTACTTTTCGATCCCCTCAGCCGCGGTCAGCAGGGTCAATAGCCAGATCTTTTGTTTATGGCTGAACTGTTGGAAGAGGTGCCGTTGCTCGATGCGTTCCTGGATCCAGCGCTTCTGCTGGGTGCTGGTAATATGTCCATACTCTGTGCCGATGCTGCCGCAGTAACTTTTTTTGACCAGTTCGATAATATCCCGCAGTGGCATGCGCTCCGGCGCGAACAGTGAGCCGGTATTATAAATAGTGTTTTGGTCGATCCTGTCCAGCTTATGGTAGGCCAGGTCCAGGTCACGAACATACACCGGATCGCGCAATTTGAGGGGATCGAGATCCGCGTTCTGGTGGCCACGCATACGATACCCATTGATATAGCGTAATACTGAAGCCTGCTGTTCAGCGGCGCCGGGAGAGAGATTCTCGTTTGCGGTAACGGTTGCAGAGCGCTTTTCATTGACCAGATGGAGAAAACGCTGGCGTATGGGTTCGTGGGCGGTGTCAATATGGTCTTGTTTGGGTAGACCGTCGAACTCTCTTCGCCAATCCTCCGGGATACTCTGCGGATCTTTGAGGTAACTTTCGTAGAGCTCTTCAACAAATGTGGCATTGCCGCTCGAATAGGCGGAGGTGGATCTGAGTAAATCCAGATAATCGGTCATTTTTCAAAGCCCATTTGGGTGTTTGGTTGATGGATAATTTATTTTTGGGCAGCTATCAGTAAATGTTAGCACAGACAGCTAGATTGACAGAAGATAGTAGAAAAAATTCTATGTGCGTTTTATATAAAATATTGCTTTAATCAATACATTAACCATACTCTATCTCGAATCATGCCCTAGCTCTGCTAAAATAGTGTGGTGTCTCATATGGATTATTGCTTTCTGTGGTTCGCCCATGAGGGTTTGAAAACAGCTTGTACCGCAATGCTGTTGAGGTGTGTCTCCACTAGACACACTTAACGACAAGACTCTATGCTGAGTCCGATTATTTGTAAGGCGCCGCACATGGCAGTCAGGTGAAAAGAGAAAGCTATTGTCAGGACAAGATAGTAACAAATTAAGGGTCAATCTCAATCCGATCTCGTTGGAGGCGGATCTGGCCTATTTCGGTGCCCGGCTGGAACTGGTTGGAGAGCCGGAGACCCATTATCAGGCAGCGCAGCTGAAGGTCTATAAGGCATTGGAAGCCGCATTGGAGGAGAACCTGAAACGCCTTCGTAGAAAGGAGTCCCGGTCTAGGGCTAAGGTGAAAAAGGAGAAAAAGGGATGATTTTTTAGGGCGCTGGCCTGGTGCCAACAGCCTATTTCGATTTGTCGGTTTTTAGCAAGGCATCTATCTGCTGTTCTGCCTGCTGCCAATCCAGGACCACCCTGTCTGGATCGAAACCGTGCTTTTCAGCGATAAAGTAGGCTGCTTCGGCGATCATGTCCAGGCGTTGGTCCTGATTGACTACAGGGCTTTTTTTAGCGCCTTTTTTCTCTTTTTTTGAGACATTTTGTTTATCTTTCTTGGTTAGCTTTTTGCCTTCCTTCTTGCTTTTCTCTTTGTCTCTTTTCTTCCCCATCAGACCACCTCGTGATCGTTTATCTCAATGTTTGCCAAAAACCGAGTCCGCGAGTGCGGGCGGTGGCCTCGGCCTGTTTATAGCGTTTCAATCTCGATGCTTGTAGCCGGGGATGGTTTGCAGCCATGGCAAATCCATCGGATAACATCCTTAGAGAGATGTCCGCTCCCCCATGCAGGACTGTTCCGAGTATAACACCCCTGGATGAAAGGGTAGTGTATTTCACGCTGACATAGCGCCCCGCCAGCAACATGCTTAGATGGCGTTTCGCTATCCTAGTCGAATCCTTATCCGGGCTTGGTATGCGAATGCCAAAAAGTTTGACCCCTCTATATGAACCATCCGACAATCTGATGGTGATGCGATCGCCACTGCGTATCTCTACCACCTGGCCCTCTGCCGTGGCGGCATAGCAGCTGTTAAGGAGACTGACGCCGACCAACAGGAAGGTCAGCAACAATGGTTGTCGAGGGTGGTATTGGAAGATTCCCCAATGCAGCATCTGATTACTCACATGATTCAGATTGGCGCCCTCGACAGGAGTCGAACCTGTGACCTATCGCTTAGGAGGCGATTGCTCTATCCTGCTGAGCTACGAGGGCGGATGTAAATGATTGACGCCATTTTTCTGAAACCTGCTAAAAGCGCTGACCATGCAGCATGACCTGGTACAGGTCGCGCATTTCATGGGTGAGGCGAAGTTTACTGTGTCGTACCGGGCTCGGCAAACTGGGGACGTTATCAGCCCAAATTCAGGGGCCTGTTATCTTCACATTGGGAGTGACCAGGCCAACTTATCCAAATCCTCAAGTTCACTTTGCGCAAGCCAGATCGTTACAGTATCTTTCAAAGGGTTTGATCGTGATCAGTTTGTGAAACTTGCAGACCAGACATTGGCCCGCCTGGTTGATTAGTGTGATGGCCGCGCCAGTGACAATCAGACCCCAGAATACGGCATCGATCCAGGGATAGTTGACTAATCCCTCAAGCCCATAGACAAAAAATGACATCAGACCGAACAACATGGCAAGAACCAGGCCTAACAGTATGGGTAACATTGCACTACTCCTTGGGATAATGGCAATCATAAGTAAATAAACAAAAACTAAAATATCCTCTTACCAGGATAGAGTATGGATTGCTGGAATGGTTCATGGAATGTGCGGAATATATATCGGGTAGTTTTTAAAATAGTCATTAGATAACATATAGTTATACAGTATTGGCTTATGCTTGGTCAGATTGGATTTGTGTGCGGCATCACACAACGCATCTGAACTGTCTCTAGCCACGTATGATGTGGGTAACCTCAGAAAACAAGAATCGGGAGCAGACATGATCGATACGGCCCACCTCCTTCAGCCCAGCACTTTTCCTGGCGTCAGCCGGGGAAGGCTGGAGACACTTCAGGTCAATCTCGGATTCCGCTGCAACCTCTCTTGCGTCCACTGTCATGTCAATGCCGGTCCAAAAAGGAAGGAGGAGATGGATAGGCGTACTGTCGATGATGTATTGACCTTCCTGCAACGACATAAACTGAAGCGCCTGGATCTTACCGGGGGCGCACCGGAGTTGAATGCCAATTTCCGCTATCTGGTGAAACAGGCGAGGCAACTGGGTGTGCATGTCATCGATCGCAGCAACCTGGTTATCTTGCTGGAACATGGACAGCAGGATCTGGCCGATTTTCTGGCCCAACAGCGGGTTGAGATCGTCGCTTCCTTACCCTGCTATCTGGAGGAGAACGTAGACCAACAACGTGGCAAAGGGAGCTATGCAGGCAGTATCGAGGCATTGATCAAACTGAATCGCCTGGGCTACGGCATGCCTGAGAGTGGCTTGATGCTGAATCTTGTCTATAACCCGATAGGTCCCACCCTGCCACCGTCACAAGCGCCCCTCGAGACGGAGTATAAAAAGCAGTTGCTGGAAGGTTATGGCATTCATTTCAATCAACTGTTGACCATAACCAATATGCCGATCCAACGTTTTGGCAGCTATCTGCACTCCAAAGGTGAATTCAACAGCTATCTGCAGCTGTTGCGGGATGCCTATCGACCCTACAATCTGGAGAATGTCATGTGCCGCACTCTATTGAGTGTTGACTGGCGTGGTTATCTCTACGACTGCGATTTTAACCAAATGCTGAAGATCCATCTTAAAACAGAGAACAGGGTGCGACCTCGCCTGAGAGATCTGTTCGAGGCGGATCTGACAGACCTGCCGATCCAGGTTGCAGAGCATTGTTACGGCTGTACTGCCGGTCAAGGTAGTAGTTGTGGGGGCGCATTGAAGGAGTAATCCGATTTACCGGGATTTGGTGGTGTCTGGTCTTCACAACAACGACTCAATGATGATAAGCATTATTATCCCCTGCCTGAATGAGGGGCCGGGTTTAGAGCGCTGTTTGATGGATCTGCAACCATTGCGCGGGGCTGGCCATGAGTTGATTCTGGTTGATGGTGGCAGCCGTGATCTGGCGTTGATTGGGAATGTGCAATCCTATGTGGACAGAGTGCTGCATGTGTCACCGGGAAGGGCGCGGCAGATGAATAGTGGTGCCATGGAGGCATGCGGGGATATCTACTGGTTCTTGCATGCCGACAGCAGGGTTGGAGACGCTATGGGGAGTGCCATTTTGCAGGCTGTCGGCAGCGAGCCGAGGTGGGGGCGTTTCGATGTCAGGCTGAGCGGCGTTCAGCCCCTGTTCCGGATTATTGAGCGGATGATGAATTGGCGCTCCTGTTTCAGTGGCATCGCAACCGGGGACCAGGGCATCTTTATGCATCGCCAGCTGTTTGAAAAGGTAGGGGGGTTTCCTGAACAACCGCTGATGGAGGACATCGCCATAAGTCGACGCCTGAAACGACTCACCTCCGGGGTTTGTCTGCCTGGCCCCCTGGTAACCTCCAGCCGTCGCTGGGAGTCACAGGGGATTATCCGCACCATTATGCTGATGTGGATGCTGCGCTTCGCCTATTGGATCGGTATCAGTCCCAAATACCTTGTCAGGCTCTATCCAGCAGTGCCGGGCTGAACCGGTCATGCAGCAGTGTGCAATCCTGATCTTTGCCAAGACGCCTGCTGTGGGTGCAGTGAAAACACGCCTGATTCCCGCTATTGGCGAGGCGGCGGCGACCCAGCTCTATATCCGACTTCTGTTACGCCTGGTCGACTGGACTTGCAGGCAAACCCCGTATGCGACGGAACTCTGGGTGACCCCGGATCGTGAGCATCCCCTGTGGCAACAACTTGCCGCTGAGTATGAGTTGCCTATCCACCTGCAGCAAGGTGATGATCTGGGAGCGCGGATGGGGCTGGCTACACAACAGGCCCTTACCCGTCATCGCCATATCATACTGGTTGGGGTGGACTGTCCCGCATTGGCTTTACCCCATATAGAGCAGACCGCGCGTTGGTTGAGCGAGGGCGAAGAGGCGGTGCTGGGGCCAGCCGAGGATGGAGGTTATGTCCTGCTAGGTCTGAATAGCTACCACAGACGTCTTTTCGAGGGACACAACTGGGGTGGCGGCGATGTGGCGGCATCGACCAGACAGGTGTTCTCTGAATTGGGCTGGCATTGGCGGGAGTTGGCGCCACTCTGGGATCTGGATAGACCCCAGGATCTGGAACGATTGCAGCGTGAATATTCTGGACTATGCCGGTTTTGAGGGACCTCTGAACCACTACCTGATGCTGACTGAATGCGGGATCAGGCCTTACCCAATGACTTTGAGGTGGAGTTGGGCTTCGATTCACCGGAAGCGCCGTAGGTCTTGTCGCTTTGACTGATGCCATGCAGGATATCCAGTGATTGGGTGACATGGCGCTGATTGAGTTGAACGGCTCCGCCATTGATCTCATTCTGCTTGTGGCACGCCTCCAGCAGGGCGGTGAATCGCTGCCAGGTGGCGGCCGCTCGCTGATTGTCGCTGCATTGCTGGATAAAGGTTTCTGTCCCTTGCTTGTCCGCAACAAGTCCCTGTTGTTCGATGAACCGGTTATGTGCAAGCACAGCGGCTTCCACCTGTGTCAGCTGTTGTTTTTTCTGCTCCAGCTGGTCCTGTAGCTGTTGCGGTGATCCCTTTTGCAACAGGGCATGTTCCGCACGCAGCAGATCGAGCAGCCGTTGGGACTGCTCAATCTCATTATCCAGGATTTTGACGAAGGCCTCAGCGGCCTCGGATGAGTAGTTCATGGGAGTCAGGGCAGTGACAGTTCCATTGCCAACATCTTATCCGCTGCGGTCTGCGGATCGATGGTGAAGCTACCGGTGGCAAGGGCTTTCTGCACAGCCTCCACCTTCTGCGCATCGACGATGGGCATTGCCGCGATGCGTGCCTCCAGTTCCAACAGCTTGCCGGCAGAACCGGTCATATCAAACCGATCCTTACGGGAGGTTGTGGATGTGGCGGAACGTTTGCCTCCCGGCAAGCCAGAGCGTGTCACCAGACCACTGTCTCCCGTACCCTTCAGATTACTGCTGGAGAGACTATTGATTTCAACCGCCATGGCTTATCCTCGTTTACTTGTCGCTTACTCAAAATATCGACTTCTGGCACAGTTACTTTAGTTGCTGACTCCCTTACTCGAGAGTTAGATTCCCCGGGAATCAGCCTCAAATTGTGTTCAGTCCACCCTTACCAGCCCTTCCGAGATGACTCGTGCTTGCAGCTTTTTCTTCGATTTTACATTCACCACCGGTATCAAGTCGCCCGGATTACCGTTTTTCATCGCCTTGCCCTGCATGCGCACTTCGATGTTGCCCGCGGCCGCCAGTATGGTGACCTGTTCACCCCGTGCGACGGTCTTTTGCACCACCAGCAGAGAAGGTGTAACGACCTTGCCCCTGCGGAGTGTGCGCTTCAGGGTCCGGCCGACGATCTCATCGACGGATTCATAATAACCTCTAAGCAGGTGAGTGGTATCTGAAATTTCCAGTTTCACGTCGGCTTTGGTGATTGCCTGGCCCCTGGCCAGATCCCGGGTCGCGATCACCACCGGTAATTCGAGACCGACCTTGGCGGAGACATACAGCGACCAGGGTGCCGGGCTCTCACAGCGAACACCCACCGAGGTACGCCCCATTTTACTCCCGCCGGGTGGACTGAAGGTCTGCAATGGGCTATCGCATTGGCTCAGTTTGAGGCGGTGATCCAGGGGTGTAATGACAATCTTTGCATGGCTGTTCTGCTTCGCCACGCTTTGCAGCAGATACTCCTTGACTGCATCGGCGATTGAGTCATGGGACTGATGGAGCCCATTCGCCCCGTGACTGATTGCCGTGGCCGTGAACAGGAGCATTGCCAGCAGTGTCTCAATTATCACCTTTTTCCGTAGCATGATCTTGGTCTCTCGATTGATTGCTTAAAATATATGCAATCACCATGCCGTGATATTGAGCAGTGCAAATCGGACTATGGCTCGTAGCATTAAAGGTCACTCCGTTAAAGCCGCCATACTCTATGTAATGAACTTCTCGAACCACGGGGTGCAAAAACCATGGCTGGCGTCTTGGACAATGTCGATTTACGAACCAAACTAGCCGGACAGAACCGATTGGAATTGTTGCTTTTTCGGTTGCAGGGACGCCAGGTCTTCGGCATTAATGTGTTTAAAGTGAAAGAGGTCGTACAGTGTCCTCATCTCACAGAATTACCCGGTTCCAACCCGGTTATTCGCGGTGTCGCCTCTCTCAGGGGCAACAATATACCGGTGATGGATCTGAGTAACGCCATAGGCGGCCCAAGGATGGAGAAAGCAACGGACTATTTCATCATCATTACCGAATACAATCGTCGACAGCTCGCCTTTCTGGTTGGCAGTGTCGAACGTATTGTCAACACTCACTGGGAGGATATTCTGCCCCCACCCAAGGGATTGGGGCGCAGCAGTTATATGACTGCAGTCACCGAAATCGATGATATGCTGGTTGAAATCATCGATGTGGAGAAGGTACTCAGTGAAGTGTTGGGTATCGATGAGGATTTGACTCAGCCTGTGGAGGAGACAGGTGCAGATCTGAGCAAGTTGAAGATTCTGGTGGTTGACGATTCAATGGTGGCGCGCAATCAGATCAAAAAGGTCTTGAACGAGATAGGCATAGAGGCGGTGCTGGCGAAAGATGGCAGCGAAGCGCTGAAACTACTCCTCGAGTGGTCGGAAGAGGGTAACTTAAATGATTGGTTGGCCATGGTAATCTCCGATATTGAAATGCCGCAAATGGACGGCTACTCGCTGGTGACGGCGATACGGGACAATCCCAAACTGTCAGATCTGTATGTCATCCTGCACTCTTCATTGAGTGGTGTATTCAATGAGAGCATGGTGAAAAAGGTGGGTGCCGATCATTTTCTCGCCAAGTTCATGCCAGATGAATTGGTCAGCCGTGTTACCGAGCGCATTAAACGCTTGGCCTAATTGTTTTACCTGAATAAAGTAACTAGAAAATCAACAACATGTATCAGCGGTCAGCCACCATTTCATCGGCGGAGTATGAGTCGTTCAAGTCTTTTCTGCAGCAGGCATGCGGGATCTTACTGGGCAGTGGAAAGGAGTATCTGGTCTCCAGTAGATTGAATAGTATTATAAAAGAGGCGCAGGTCGATTCTCTGGGCGCCTTGATGGATCTGATTCGATCACCGGCCCATACACGCCTGAAGGTGAAGGTCATCGATGCCATGACCACCAATGAAACCTTCTGGTTTCGGGATATTGGCCACTACATTTTGTTGAAAGAGACCATTCTGCCTGATCTGAATCAGCAACGAGGCGGTGCGATACGTATCTGGTCAGCTGCCTGTTCGAGTGGTCAGGAGCCTTACAACATCAGCATGATCTCACAGGAGTTTCAAACCTTGAAACCCTCGGCCAGGCCGGTGCAGGTTGTCGCTACCGATATCTCGAGCAAGATGCTGGATGAGGCGCGCGCAGGTGTCTACTGTGGTCTCGCCGTTGAACGGGGCCTTACCCAGGAACAAAAAAACAGGTTCTTCCTGCCCAAAGAGCGCTGTCTCGAAGTAAAGCCCGAGATCAAGCGCCGGGTCAGTTTCAGTTCTCAGAACCTGGCTAGCAGCTATCACGGCCTGGGAAAATTCGATGTCATTTTCTGCCGTAATGTACTCATCTACTTCTCCAATGAATTGAAGCGGGATATTGTCGACCGGATGGCTAACGCATTGAATCCAGGAGGCTATCTGTTTCTGGGGTCCACCGAATCGATCAACCAGCTGACCGATCGTTTTGAGATGAAGGTGGGTCACGGCGGCATCTCGTATCGTTTGAAGTCCTAAACGGCAAAGCTTGCCGTGATGCGGCATCCGATTGCCGCACTCCTGGTGTAAAAAGTCCCTTTCTCCTCCCAATACAGCAGCGAACAGGTTTGGCACGCTCCCTGCATCTTCAGTGGCAAAGAGAGCTGTGGAGCTATCCATGAACTTCGACGATCTGTTTGGAATACATGAAAGGGCATTGGTGCTGCGTTCGCAGCGAGCCGAGGTGCTTGCCGCGAATCTGGCGAATGCCGACACCCCCGGTTACAAGGCCCGGGATTTCGATTTCAAGGCACTTCTAAACAGTGAAATGAACAGTTCTACTCGTTTGAGGACCACTGACAATCAACATATTCAGCCTGAATCAGGTCCTGTGCCTCCCTCGCAACTGCTCTACCGCACCCCTATGCAGCCGTCACTGGACGGCAATACGGTGGATACCGAGCGGGAGCATGTGGCATACAGCAGCAATGCGGTTGAGTATCAGGCGAGTCTGAGCTTCATCAACAGCAAGATCAGTGGCATACGCAAAGCAATCAAGGGTGAATGAGCATGTCTCTCTTCAAAATATTTGATACGGCTGCATCGGGTATGAGCGCACAGAGTCTGCGTCTCAATCTCGTCTCCAGCAATATGGCCAACGCCGATGCAGTGAGCAGCAGTCTCGACCAGACCTATCGCTCCAGACAGCCGGTATTCCAGACCCTGCTGGACCCGTCCAATCCGGACGCGGCGGCGAGTGGTGTGCGGATGGCGGGGGTTGTGGAGAGTCAGGCGCCCCTGGTGCAGGAGTACGCACCCGATCACCCCCTTGCCAACGAGGAGGGTTATATCTTTCGTCCGAACGTAAACATGGTTGAGGAGATGGCGAACATGCTCTCCGCTTCACGCTCCTATCAGGGGAATGTGGAAGTGGCTAACTCAGCCAAACAGCTACTGCTCGCCACCCTTCGCATGGGCCAGTAAGGAGATAACCATGACAGCCATCACCAGCCAATACGATCTGTATGAAGATATCGGTCTGACCAACAACAGCATTCAAGAGGAAAAGCAGCAAGGACAGCTGGGACTGGAGGACTTCATGCAACTCCTGGTCACCGAGTTGACCCATCAAGACCCTTTCAAACCGATGGAAAACTCGGAAATGGCGACCCAGGTATCCCAGTTTGCCACGGTATCCGGTATCGATGACTTAAATAGCTCGTTCAATGAACTGCGCGCTGCGCTGACTTCCGATCAGGCCCTGCAAGCGGCAACCCTGGTGGGTCATGATGTGTTGGTTGAGAGCAGTGTCGGTGCGTTAACCAGTGGAGAGCCATTGCAGGGCAGTGTCGTGCTTCCCTCATCGGCAACCAATGTGCGGGTGATGATTACCAGTCAGTCCGGTGAACTGGTGCGTGAATTACAACTCGGTACCCACGATGCCGGTCAGGTCGCCTTCAGTTGGGACGGTTATGACGATGCCGGCGACTATGTGGGTGACGGACTCTATCAGGTGAGTGCGATTGCCAATGTGGATGATGCTGAGATGGCCCCCAGCACCCTGGTATCCGCAGAGGTGGAGAGTGTCAATCTGGGTGGCTCAGGGGGTATTCAGCTCAACCTGAGTGGCCTTGGTCAGATCTCCATGAATGACGTGGCACAGATTCAATAGAACATCAGCAACAATGCTGCCAGCGTTGCTTGCATACAGTGAAGAGACAGGAGAACAGAGATGGCATTTCGTATAGCGCTTAGTGGATTGGATGCGGCATCCACCGACCTTGATGTGACTGGGCACAATATCGCCAATGCAAGTACAGTCGGTTTCAAGGAATCCCGTGCCGAGTTTGCCGATATCTATGCAAATTCCATCAGTGATGTCAGCAGTTCAGTACCGGGAAGGGGCGTTCGCGTCACCCGGGTTGCACAACAGTTTGCCCAGGGCAGCACTGAATTTACTTCCAACAACCTGGATCTGGCGATCAACGGAGAGGGTTTCTTCGTGATGGAGGATACCGCCGGTGACACGACCTATACCCGTGCTGGCGCCTTTAGCGTGGACCGGGATGGCAACGTGGTTGATCATACCGGTGCCAGGGTGCAGATCTTTCCCCGTATCGGCACCACCGGAACCCTGTTCAACACCGGTGATACCAGTGATCTGAATCTACCCGTGGTCTCCGGTACGCCACAGGCTACCAGCGATATCGATGCGAACCTCAATTTGAGCGCGGCGGAACAACCGCCTGTGGTCACCCTCGATCCGACAGCGGCTACCTTTACCTTTCCGCCGGATCCCCAGAGCTACAATCACTCCACCGCGACCACTATCTATGATTCCCTGGGAACAGCGCATACCACAACCATGTTTTACAGCAAGGTGGCGGATAACCAGTGGAATGTCTTTACCTTCGTGGACGGGGTGAATGTCACAGTGGGTGGTAACGCCTTTGCGGATGTCCAATTCACCACCGCGGGTGCCCTGGATACCGGTGTGGGCGATGTGGATGCCTTGGGTAACGTGGCGATCGACACCTTCAACCCGGGCGGTGGCGCTGCGGATATCACCACCCTGACTTTTGATTACAGTGCAACCACCCAATTCGGTTCAGGCTTTTCCGTGAATGAGTTGAGTCAGGATGGTTTTACCTCGGGACGCTTGAGCGGTGTGGACGTGGATGGTACCGGGGTGGTATTCGCCCGCTTCACCAACGGTCAATCAGAGCCATTGGGAAAGATCGCCATGGCCCGCTTCAGCAATAACCAGGGGCTGCGCCAGATCGGCGATACCAGCTGGGCAGAGTCTTTCGCCTCCGGCGACGTACAGTTGGGTGAGGCCGGTACCAGCAGCTTCGGTCTGATTCAGTCCGGTGCGCTGGAGAACTCAAACGTGGATCTGGCCAAGCAACTGGTCAATCTGATTACCGCACAACGTAACTTCCAGGCCAATGCGCAGGTCATCACCACTGCGGATGCCGTTACCCAGACAGTCATCAATATCCGTTAAGAAGGCTGGGTAGTCGCCACTTCTGTCCTCAGTGTACGGGGGACGGGGGTGGCGTTTTTTTCTGAAGAGTTTTGAGTTATAAGTTTTTAGTTAGTAGGTTCGCTACTCTCATTTTTTTCTTCCATCACCTCACTTAAAACTCAAACAGTTGGTTTGTTTCTTGCAGTGTTTCAGTAAAAGCCATAGCGCGAACTGAATCAAAGAACAGGAGCAACCCATGGATCGCATGCTATACGTCGCCATGAGCGGGGCAAAAGAGACCTTGATCGCCCAGGCCAGTAACTCCAATAACCTGGCCAATGTGAATACCCCGGGCTTTATGGAAGACCTCAATCAATTCCGCAGTATGCCTGTGTTTGGCCAGGGATACCCGACCCGGGTCTACGCTCTGGATGAGCGCCCGAATATCAATTTTGACAAAGGCAGCATCCAGTCCACCGGTAATCCTCTCGACCTGGCGGTGAAGGGCGATGGCTATTTTGCGGTGCAGGCAGCCGATGGTTCTGAGGCCTATACCCGACGCGGCGACCTCAGGGTGGATGCCAATGGCCTGGTAACCAACGGCCAGGGTTTGCCGCTGATCGGCAATGGCGGACCGATTGCATTGCCGCCCTATGAGCGCCTGGAGATCGCCCCGGACGGCACCATTACCGTATTGCCTGAGGGCGCCACCCCGGAGGCACTGGCGATTATCGACCGTATCAAGATGGTCAATCCCGATGCGGAGCAGTTGATCAAGGGGGAAGATGGCCTGCTGCGACTGCAGGATGGTGAAGAGGCGGATGCGGATGCCGCGACTGAGCTGGTATCCGGTGCCCTTGAGAGCAGCAACATCAATGTGGCGGACAGCCTGGTCACCATGATCGAGCTGTCACGTAAATTTGAAATGCAGGTCAAGATGATGAAGACCGCTGAGGATCTGGACAGCGCCTCGGCCAAGCTCATGAGCATGAGCTGATGTTGGCAAGTAAATTGCTGATATAGATATTAGAGAGAGGCGTTGCACGGCAACGCATGACTAACCAGATTAATCAATTACGAGGAAGAGACTATGTACCCGGCACTCTGGATCGCAAAAACCGGATTGGACGCGCAACAGACCAACATGTCTGTGATATCCAACAATCTCTCCAACGTAAATACCACCGGTTTCAAACGGGACCGGGCCGTATTCAACGACCTGATCTATCAGAACCTGCGTCAGGTGGGTGCTCAATCCTCCGAGAATACCGAGTTGCCTTCCGGCTTGATGGTGGGCACCGGTGTACGGGTGGTGGCGACCCAGAAAGAGCATAGTCAGGGCAATATCGTTCAAACCGGAAACTCATTGGATGTGGCCATCCAGGGCAAGGGTTATTTTCAGGTCCTGCATCCGGACGGCAATATCGTCTACACCCGTGACGGCACCTTCAGCCTCACCGCCGACGGCAACATCGTGACACCTAACGGTTATGAGTTGCAGCCAGCAATGACCGTACCCAGCAACGCCACCAGCCTGACCATCGGCTCCGATGGCGTGGTCTCGGCACTGGTATCGGGCAACAACACACCGACCCAGATCGGACAGGTCGAGCTGGCCTATTTCGTCAATCCACAGGGCCTGGAGCCGATCGGTGACAACCTCTATCGTGAGACCAATGCCAGCGGTGGCGTGAGTACCGCGATACCGGGTACCGATAGCACCGGGACCCTGATCCAGGCGGCACTCGAGAGTTCGAATGTGAATGTGGTGGAGGAGCTGGTCAATATGATAGAGACCCAGCGCGCCTACGAGATGAACTCCAAGGCCATCTCCACCACTGATGAGATGCTCTCCTATGTCAATCAGCAACTCTAACGGGAGTCACTCTGATGGATAGATTCCGCAACAGCCTATTGATCATGATCATGATGTTACCGTTGTTGGCGGGTTGCTATAGCACAACCCCGACCCGGGATGCAGCCTATGCGCCGATTCGACCGGTCATGCCGCCGCCCGCGCCAAGGGGCAATGGCGCTATCTACCAGGCGGGTTACGAACAGGCCTGGTTCGAGGATATCCGGGCCCGGCGAGTCGGCGATCTGTTGACCGTGAATCTGGTTGAGAGTACCCAGGCGAATAAATCGGCCACCACCTCTACGGCGAAAAGCAGCAGTAACAGTATCACCAATCCCACCCTGTTTGGTCAGTCGATGCAGTTCAACGTACCCGGCTTCGTACCGGTTCCCAACAACAGGGACGTGGGGCTCGGTTTCAGTCTCGATTCGACCCACGATTTCAGTGGCGACGGCAGTGCCACCCAGAGCAATGCCCTGAATGGCAGTATCACTGTCTCGGTGATCGAGGTACTGCCGAACAACCATCTCTACGTGCGGGGTGAAAAGCGTATCGGCATCAACCAGGGCACCGAGTATGTCCGCCTGTCGGGCATCGTTCGGCCCAGGGATATCACACCGGGAAATACCGTTGATTCCACCCGCATCGCCGATCCCACCATTACCTATGTGGGTGAAGGCGCCTTGGCGGATGCCAACTCCATGGGATGGTTGGCCCGTTTCTTTAACAGTGTGCTCTCGCCCTTCTGAGGTGTCATGCAATGAACGTCATCGTACACAAGGTTATCATCGCGTTATCGATCTTCCTGTTGGCAAGCCAGGCCGTATGGGCGGAACGGATCAAAGACCTGGCCTCGATCCAGGGTGTGCGCACCAATCAACTGATCGGATATGGTCTGATCGTGGGGCTTGACGGTACCGGCGATAAAGATACCGATTCCCCCTATACCATCAACAGCCTCAAGAACATGCTCTCCCAATTGGGTGTACAGATACCCGATGGTGTGAATATCAAGCCGAAGAACGTTGCTGCCGTGATCGTGCATGGCGACCTTCCCCCATTCAGCAAAGTGGGTCAGAAGATCGATGTCACGGTTTCATCACTGGGCAATGCCAAAAGCCTGCGTGGCGGTACCCTGTTGATGACGCCACTGAAAGGTGCTGATGGTAAGAATTACGCCTTGGCTCAGGGCAACCTGGTGGTGGGCGGTCTCAGTGCAGAGGGGTCTGATGGCTCCAAGCTGACGGTGAATATACCCAGTGCAGGACGCATCCCCAACGGTGCCACCGTGGAACGAGAAGTACCAAATGACTTCAACCAGGCGGCTCTATTGACCCTCAATCTTAACGACGGGGATTTCACCACCGCCATGCGGGTGGCCGAATCGATCAATCTCACCATCGGCCCGGGTACGGCAAAGGCCGTTGACGCCACCTCGATTCGGGTCAACGCCCCCATCGATCCTGGACAAAAGGTCACCTTCATCTCCATGTTGGAGGAGCTGGAGGTCAAGCCCGGCAAGACCTCGGCCAAGGTGATCATCAACTCACGCACCGGTACGGTGGTGATCAACAGTCAGGTCAGGGTCTATCCGGCCGCGGTCTCCCACGGCAACCTGGTGGTCAGTATCAGTGAAGAGACGGCTGTCTCCCAACCCGGTCCATTCGCCAGGGCAGGGCAGACTGCTGTGGTACCCCAGAGCCAGGTGACGATTACCGAAGAGGGCAAGGATCATATGTTCCTGTTCAACCCGGGTGCATCCCTGGATGATGTGGTGCGCGCCGTCAATCAGGTGGGTGCAGCACCCAGTGACCTGGTAGCCATCCTCGAGGCTCTGAAAGAGGCCGGAGCCCTGCGAGCCGAACTGTTGGTGATCTGATGAATACCACCGGCGCTGCCCTCTATCACGATTTTTCCGGACTCACGGCCCTTAAGCATCAGGCGCGTGAGGATCAGGCGGGAACGGCGGAACAGGTGGCGCGACAGTTCGAATCCCTGTTCGTACAGATGATGGTCAAGCAGATGCGCCAGGCTAGCTTCGGCAACGGTCTGTTCGAGAGCAAGCAGAGCGAGTTCGTAAGGGATATGTATGACCAGCAACTCTCGGTCCACCTTTCGGAACAGCGCGGCCTGGGCATGACGCAGCTGTTGCGCAATCAGCTGGGGGTGGATGAAGCCGGGCAGTCTGAGCCGAATACCTCCCTGGAGTCATACTGGCTGCACCCATCGGTACTGGCAAGATCTCAGCTAGCGAATAGGGTGGAATCCAACAACGGAGCGACGGCAGTGCAGTCATCGGCCGACATCGACTCACCGGAATCCTTTGTGGAGGCCCTCTGGTCGGCCGCCGACAGTGCCGCCAAGGAGCTGGGGTTGCCCACCGAGGCGCTGCTTGCCCAGGCGGCCCTGGAGACCGGCTGGGGTGGGCATGTGATGCAATCTGCGGATGGTAGAAGCAGCCACAATCTGTTTGGGATCAAGGCCGATCAGCGCTGGAGCGGTGACCGGGTAAGACAGGAGACCTTGGAGTTTGAACAGGATGTGGCGGTGCGCCGGCGTGAGTATTTCCGTACCTACGCTTCATTCGATGAGAGTTTCAGGGACTATGTGGCCTTTCTCAAACAGAATCCGCGCTACACGGAGGCCCTGCAAAATACCCAGGATGCCGCGGAATACTTCAAGGCACTGCAGGATGCGGGGTACGCCACCGACCCCGATTATGCGCAGAAGATAGTGCGGGTGATGCAGGGAACGGAGATGCAGACCGCCCTGAGCCGATTTAAGGGAATGGTCGAGCAGTCGATACAGAGTGAAACAGAGGCGATTTAAGTGAGCATACTATCCATCGGTGTCTCCGGGTTGATTGCCAATCGGCACGCCCTGGATACCACCGGACACAACATCTCGAATGTCAACACCGAGGGCTACAGCCGTCAGCGGATAAACTTTAATACCAGACAGCCGGATCTCAGCCCGGCAGGCTATATCGGTACCGGTGTCGAGAGCTCGGAAATCCAGCGCCAGTACGATACCTTCGTTGCCGGCCAGATGCGTACCAGCTTGACCGTCACCTCGGAATTGAGTGCCTATTATGAGGGGGCACAGCGACTCGATGATCTGGTTGCGGATCCGGATGCGGGTATTCAACCCACCATCCAGAACTTCTTCAATGCCCTGCAGGGATTGTCCGATGACCCCACCTCGATACCGGCGCGTCAGCTGGTATTGACCGAGGCGGAATCGATGGCCGACCGTTTTCACTATTTCGAGCAGCAGTTCGAGAACAGTCGCACCACATTGAACAATCAGATCGGATTCAACGTGGGTGAGATCAACCGTGTGGCGCAAAACATCGCCGATATCAATGCGGATATCAAACTTACCTACGGCAGTATCCCGAACGATCTGTTGGATCAGCGGGACCAGTTGGTCAACGAACTGTCGGAATTGGTGGATATCCAGGTCCTGCAGCAGAGCGACGGGGCCTACAATGTCTTCATCGGGAAGGGCCAGCCCCTGGTGATGGATACCAGTGCCGCCACCCTTGGCACCCAGCCATCCAGTCTCGATCCCAGCCATTTGGAGATCACCTTCAACTACTCATTTGGTACCCAGATCATTACCGATCAGATCACCGGCGGCACCATTGGCGGCATGCTGCGATTCCGTAACGAGATTCTCGATCCAACTCAGGACAGGGTGGGCCTGGTCGCCCTCGGAGTTGCCGATCAACTCAATACCCAGCACCAGATGGGCCTGGATCTGGATGGCCTGGTCGGTACCCCCCTGTTCAGCACCAGCTCGGTTCAGGTGTTGTCACAACCGGGCAACGGCAGCTCCATCACCGTCGACTACGACAATGTGGGCAATCTTACCGGTAACAGCTATGAGTTGACCTACGACGGTGCCGATTTTATTCTGCAGAACCTGGTCTCCGGTGCAACCCAGACCCTGGCTGCAGGTGCGAATATCGTTGACGGCCTGGATATCAATATCAATGCCGCCGGCGCCATCACCGGTGATACCTTTTTGATTCAGCCGACCCGTACCGCTTCACAGGATTTCAATCTGCTGATCAGCGATGTGCGGCGGCTTGCGGCTGCCGGTCCCGTGCAGGTGCAGCCTGCGGTGGATGGCAACGGCAATCCCCTGAATAGCGGAGACGCCCGTATTACCCAACCGGGCAACAGCTCCATGACCGGCCTGCCCCTGGTGGGCGGCGATATCCAGCTGGTTTACGACGATCAGGGTGGGGCAACCAGCGGCTTCGAGGTCTACTATCCCGGATCCACACCCGGTGTGGACCCATTCGACGATTTCATCGTTTACGATAATCTCAATGCGTCAACGATTGCCGGTACCAATGTACCGAGTGCCCAATTTGCCCTATATGGCGATATCAGTTTTTCCATTGCCGGGGTGCCCGCCGATGGTGACAGCTTCACCATCAGCAACAATACCAATGGCAGCAGTGACAATCGCAACGCCCTCTCCCTGGACGGCCTGCAGAACCAGAACCTATTGCTGGGTGGAACGGCCAGCTTCGATGCCACCTATATCCAGATGGTCTCGGATGTGGGATCGAAGACCCGTCACGCGGAACTGAACCTGGGGGCCCAGGAGAGTCTGCTGGTCCGCTCGAAGGAGGCGATGGCGGAGATCTCGGGTGTCAACCTGGATGAAGAGGCGGCCAAGCTGATTCAGTTTCAACAGGCCTATCAGGCATCAGCCCAGGTGATCTCCATTGCCGGGACCCTGTTCGACACCCTATTAGGCGCAGTCAGGAGGTAATGGTATGGCACGCGTTTCCACATCCATGCTGTTCGACCGTGGTATCAATAGCATGCTGCAACGCCAGTCCGAGGTCAGTAGGGCGCAGATGCAGATCTCCACCGGCAAACGCATTTTGACCCCCAAGGATGATCCGCCCGGTGCCGCCTATGTGCTCGACCTGCGGACCTCCATTACCCAGGTTGAACAGTATCAGAACAATGCCGACCGGGCCCAGTCCCGGCTCGAGCTGCAGGAAGCGACGCTGAGGGGTGTGGATAACCTGTTGCCACGCATCATGGAGTTGGCCATACAGGGACAGAGCGATACCTATTCCCCTGCCGCTCGCCAGGCCATCGGCCAAGAGTTGCGCCAGCTCAATGATGAGCTGATGGCATTGGCCAATACCCGGGACAGTGACGGTGAATATATCTTCGCCGGTTATGATGCCGATAGCCTGCCATTCGACAATCCCGCGGACGGTGTCTTCGCCTACAGCGGCGACATGGGCACCAGGGCCCTGCAGATCTCGGCCACCCGGCAGGTTCAGGATCGGGAAAACGGTTACGATGTGTTCATGAATGTTGAAACCGCCGCGGGTGGGAGACGCAATATCTTCGAAACCGTGCATGGCATTATCGCCGGTATGGAGGCGGATGCCCCGAACAGCGTGTTCATGGAGGATCTGCAGCTGGCTCAGGAACACATGGTCACGGTCAGGGCGCGGGGCGGCGCACGTCTCAACACCATCGATGAACAGCGCTATATCAACGAGGACTTCATCTTCACCATGGAGAGCGCACTCTCCGAAACCGAGGACCTGGATATCGCAGAGGCGATCAGTCGTTTCGAACAGGATCTGGTGGCCTTGCAAGCGGCGCAGCAGACCTTCAACATGGTGCAGGGTCTTACACTCTTCAACTATCTCTAGGGCTGTTGATCGAACCCTGGCCTGATTCAGATAGGGCATTGGGATCGAATCCATAGCACCTGTTATTGGGCAGTAGCCTGGTGTCCCATCTTGACTGGATAACTGCACGTGCCGATTGGCGTGCCCGCAGTGGAACGCTCGGGAAGCTAAGGCATAGGATCTAGTTTCCTCCTGAAGGCTTCTCGGCAATCTAAAAAAACATCAGTATAAACAATGACTAAATTTATCCGGTAGGGTTTAGGGCCTGGCTCTGCAAAGGGGGAATCGGGTTAAAGTTCCCGCCTTGTGGGCCGCTACAAATATCGGAGGCGGTAAATACCAAACTTGTTGGTATATCCGCTAAATGCAAATCACCGACGATAGAGCGCTTAGACAGATGCCATCGTCGGTTCGATAGAGGAATTAGAAAATGGCAATCACAGTCAACACTAATGTGTTCTCCCTCGCGGCACAGAAGAACCTAGGTCGCACCCAATCCAACCTTGAAACCGCAGTCCAGCGTCTCTCCTCCGGCTTGCGTATCAACATGGCGAAAGACGATGCCGCCGGCCTCGCTATCGCACAGCTGCAAACCGGTCAGGCACGGGGCATGACCGTCGCCCAGCGTAACATCGCAGACGGCATCTCCTATCTGAGTGTGGCAGACGCCACCCTGCAGACCGTCAGTGACATGATGCAACGTCAGCGCGAACTCGCCGTACAACACGCCAGTGGTCTCTACACCGCAGCCCAGCAGGGTTATATGACAACTGAGTTCGCCGCCCTGACAACTGAGATCACGGACGCATTGGCTCGCGCAACCTTCAACGGCACAGCAGTGTTTGGTGGCGGTGGTGCGATTCAGGTCGGCGCCAACGCCGGTCAGACCATCACTGTCTCCTCAGCATCACCCGCTCACACCGCTGCCATCACCAGTATCGCCTCGGTGGATACAGACCTCAATGCCGTGGCAGCCGAACTGGCTAACGTCGGTAGTCTGCAGAGCCGTCTGTCATCGGCTTCTCGCGTAGCCGCTTCCATCGAAGAGGCACAATATGCGGCAGCCGGACGGGTTATGGATGCGGACTTCGCTCGTGAAACCGCTAGAATGACCAGTGCTCAGGTCGTGCAGCAGGCTGGCGTGGCCGCCTTGGCACAGGCCAACTCACTGCCACAGCTGGCTCTGGGTCTGCTCAGTTAAGCATGACCGTGGGGGTGGCACAGTGAGCCGCCCCCATGCATAAACCCTCAGATGGATAGGGTGTGATCATGTCAAACGTAATCAACAATTTAGCCAATGAGTATGGCTACAAACGTGAGGTCTCCAAGACTGCTGCGACTCCTGCTGTGCAAGTTCAGACTCCCTCAGTAGAGGTGGAAAAGAAACCGGCAGCGGAAATTGAGCAAGCATTGGTTATCGACAGCAAAGAACTGGCGCTCAATGTCGAAAACCTGACGCAGATGGTCAATCGGAATCTCGAGTTCAGCATCGATCAGGAAACCGGCACCCAGGTTATACGGGTGGTCGACTCCGAAACCGGTGAATTGGTCAGGCAGATACCTCCGGAACAGGTCTTGCATGTTATTTCCCATATTGAGGAGATGCAGGATGAGCTGTTACCGGGCGTCTTGCTGGATGACAAGGTTTAAACGTCGTACTCATACATTTGATGAGGCTTAGCTTATCATGGCAATCGGCTTTTCAGGCATTGGTTCAGGGAACGATTGGAACACCATTATCAATCAGCTGTTGCAGATCGAGTCTCGGCCGCTCAATCAATTGCGCTCCCGTGAACAGGAGATCGATCAGCAGATCAGTGACTATGGACTGATCAAGAGCGCTATCGATACCTTCAAGAGCAGCGTGGAAGAGCTGACCACCGCTACCGGTCTGGCGGCATTTTCCACCAGCACCAGTGACGAATCCGTGGTGACCGTCAGCGCCGATGAAAACGCCGCGGTGTCGAGTTATGACATCGTTGTGGATCACCTGGCGAGCGGGGATAAGCTGGCCTCTTCCGCTTATGCGGACAGTAACACAGCAGTCGGTACAGGTACCTTGTCGATCACTGTCGATGGATCGACCATGAATCTGACCGTGGATGCCAGCAATAATACCCTGGCGGGTCTGCGTGATGCCATCAACAGCGCTGCCGACAACCCAGGTGTTGCGGCCACCATCCTGAATGAGGCTGGTGGCAGTCGCTTGATCCTCACCAGTCAGGAAACCGGTGCGGCGAATGGCTTTTCGGTAAGCTTCGTGGATGGGGATGACGGCAACAACACCGATGCCAACGGCCTCTCCAGGCTGTTCTATATCGGTGCCGGCGGCGACGGTCTGGCGGAACAGGTGGAGACGGCCCAGGATGCCTTGCTCACCATCGACGGGTTTACCGTCAACAGTGCATCGAATACGGTGACCAGCGCCATATCCGGGGTTTCCATTGGACTGGTGGCCGCTGGCAGTGCTTCGATCGGGATCACCCGGGACAACACCCAGATCGAGGAGAAGATCCAGGGACTGGTCGATGCCTACAACACGGTGATGGATGAGTTCGACGCCATGGAAGAGAGTTCATTGGGGGGCGACAGTAGCCTGCGCAGGATGAGACAGGGTTTTGTCGATGTCCTGAATCAGGTCGCGACAGTGGATGCCGCCGATGCCTACCTGTTTGAGATCGGAATCACCAGGGATAGAGAAGGTGTTCTGTCCCTCGATAGCAGCGACCTAGCGGATGCATTGGTCAATGATTTCGATCGTGTGGCGCAGATCCTGACCGATGAAACCACAGGTTTTGCCAACCGTTTCTTTAACTACGCCGATCTGCTGCTGGATGTGGGCGGGGTTATCGATTCCAAAGATGAAAGTCTGAACAATCAGAAGGACAATGTGCAGACACAGATCGAACGGGCAGAGTTGCGGCTGGACGATTATGAGAAAAAACTGATCGCTCAATTTGCAGCCTTGGATCAAACGGTTGCTATACTGCAAAGTACCAGCAGCTTTCTCACCAGTCAGCTGGCTTCCATCCAGAACAGCTGAGTGTATACAAGATTGGCTTAATTCAGACAGCTTGAAGGTCTAATAATGGTAAGTAACTCAGCAATAAACAGTTATCGTCAAGCCGCTTCATCAGAAGCCATGTATGCCACCCCATTCAGATTGGTCCAGATGCTCATGACCGGGGCCTTGGATGGGATTTCCAATGCACGCGGGTCGATTCAGCGCAAGGAGCACGAAGCCAGACACAATGAGATCAACTGGATCATCTCGGTTATCGAGGCCCTGCGGGGTGCCCTCGATTTTGAACAGGGCGGGGAAATAGCCAACAATCTCGATATGCTCTATGACTACATGATCCGGCGTCTGTTCGAGGCAAACATCAATCAGGATATTGAGGCTCTGGATGAAGTGGCATCGTTGCTGAAAGAGATCAAAACCGCCTGGGATGCCATGCCGGAAGCCATTCAGAATGCCAAAAACATCAATGACGTGGTGAAAACCAAATAACCGGTGTACCCAAGCAACCCTAGATTACAAAGCGCGGGGGGAAGCGCACCGTGCCTACGCTGGATCAGAACCTGAAACGTGCCTTTGAGTTGAGCCAAGAGATTCTCCGCCTGGCCGGGGAGGAGCAGTGGTCTGAGCTGGAGCAGCTGGACCAGAAGCGCATGCAGACCCTGAAGGCGATCTTCGCCGATCCTGAAGCGTCCCGCAGCGAGGGATTTGAGGAAAGGGTGCAACAGATAGTGGCGCTGAATGACTGCACAGTGGCAATTTGCGAAGAGGCCAGGGAGGGTGTCATGAAAGACGGGAAAAAGCTGAAACTCGGAAGGGATGCGATCCAGGCCTATCGGAAACAGGCTCAGGATTGAATCCGTCCCCGCATACCGTTAATCCTCTCCCGACAGAATCATCTCAGCTGAGAATCAACTCAATTACCACCTTGCTGCCGAAGTAGGCGAGCATCAGTACCACAAATCCGCTGAGGGTCCAGATCAGCGCCTTCTGGCCCCGCCAACCAAAGCGATAACGCCCCCATAACAGGGTACCGAAGACAACCCAGGCGATAATCGAAAGTACCGTCTTATGGGCAAGGTGCTGCTCAAACATATTTTCCAGAAAAGCGAATCCGGATAGCAGGGCCAGGCTCAGCAACACGAATCCCACCGCAATCATTTCGAACAGCAGGCTCTCCATGGTCTGCAGGGGAGGCAGGGCGCGAATGAAGCCGCCAGGATGGCGTTGCCGCAGGTGGTGATCCTGAATGGCGAGCAATATCGCCTGCACACTGGCCAGGGCGAAGAGGCTATAGGCCAGCATGGAGACCAGGATATGGATGGTCAAACCGCTGGAGACCTGGTCGGTGATGAAGTGAACCGTCTGATAGCGGCTCTCCAGATAGAGGGCAATCGCTGCCAGGGGCATGATGACAATGCCCAGGTTCTCAACCGGCTTACTGATGCTGGAGACCAATAGCAGCAGGGTGATGGTCCAGGCGATCAGGGACATGGCATTGAAAATGCCCAAATTGATACCGGAGGATGAGATGAGGTTTTGATAGTGGGGAACGGCATGCAGGGCCACCCCGAGAAATCCCACACCCAGCGCCAGGGCGCGGGGCAGCTTCGAGCCTTCCTGATTTCGGAACAGCCGGAGTGCCAGGATCGAGCCGGCGGCTAGATAGGTGATAATGGCGAGTGTGGCGATCAAGATCCTGTAAATCCTTAACTCGGGTCTGTCAGCAGGCCCTGGTAGATGGGAATAAGCCGCGATATTCGCATATTTTCCACTTGCTGTGAAAGAGATAGGGAGTAATTCTCTCGGACTGGTATACTGATTTATTGTTCGTACCCATTAGGACAACCATGTTTGACAATCTGACTCAACGGCTGGGCAAGGTGCTCACCAATCTTCGCGGCCAGGGCCGTCTCACGGATGACAATATCAAGGAGACCATGCGCGAGGTGCGCATGGCGCTGCTGGAGGCCGATGTGGCCCTGCCTGTGGTGCGTGAATTCATCGATCAGGTGAAGCGGAAAGCGACCGGTGAGGAGGTCATGAAGAGCCTCACCCCGGGCCAGACCTTGATAAAGATCGTCAATGACGAGTTGATTCATGTGATGGGTGAGGCCAACGAGGCCCTCGATCTGGCGGCACAGCCACCGGCGGTAATCCTGATGGCGGGGTTACAGGGCTCGGGTAAGACCACCAGTGTGGCCAAGCTCGCACGCTGGTTGCTGCAGCAGGGGAAAAAGAAGATCAGCGTGGTGAGCTGTGACGTCTACCGACCGGCGGCGATAGATCAGCTGGCGACCCTGGCCCGGGACGTGGGAGTCGATTTCATACCCAGTTCGGGCGATGAGAAGCCCCTGAATATCGCCCATCGGGCGGTCAAGGTGGCGGCCAAGGGATTTGCCGAGGTACTGATTGTGGATACCGCCGGCAGACTGCACGTGGATGAGCAGATGATGGGTGAAATCAAGCAGCTCCATCAGGCCCTCGATCCGGTGGAGACCCTGTTCGTCGTGGATAGTATGACCGGACAGGATGCGGCCAATACCGCCAAGGCCTTCAACGATGCGCTACCCCTGACAGGTGTGATTCTGACCAAGGCCGATGGCGATGCCCGTGGCGGGGCCGCGTTGTCGATACGCCAGATCACCGGCAAGCCGATCAAGTTTATCGGTGTGGGTGAAAAGACCGATGCCCTGGAGGCCTTTCACCCTGATCGAATCGCGTCGCGCATCCTAGGCATGGGCGATGTCCTCAGCCTGGTGGAGGAGGTGGGTCGCAAGGTCGATCAGGAGAAGGCGACCAAACTGGCGAAAAAACTCCAGAAGGGCAAGGGATTCGATCTGGAGGATTTCAAGGAGCAGATGCTGCAGATGGCCAATATGGGGGGTATGAGCGGTCTGCTGGACAAGTTGCCGGGCATGGGAGAGATACCCGATCATGTGAAAAATCAGGTGAACGACAAAGAGATTGGCCGCCTGATCGCCATCATCAACTCCATGACCCCCCACGAGCGCTCCTTTCCCGCCGTGATCAAGGGTTCCCGCAAACGGCGGATCGCCGCCGGGTCCGGTACCCAGGTGCAGGATGTAAACAAATTGCTCAAACAATTCATGCAGATGCAGAAAATGATGAAAAAGATGAAGGGCGGCGGCATGAAAAAGATGATGAAGGGGATGGCGGGTCGCTTTCCGGGCGGGGGGATGCCACCGGGCGGCGGCGGTTTTCCATTCTGATTCAAGATATTGTTTTAATTATGAATTTTGAATATTGTATTTTGAATTGATGGGTTCTCTGCACTCACATCTCAATCAAATTAAGTTATGCGTGAAGCCCACTCCACCAATTCAAAAGTCATAATCCAACATTCAAAATTTTTCTTCACATCGGCTCAAAGTTGGTTATAATACGCCGTTTCCCGCCGGGCAGGTTCCGGTGTGTTAGCGAATTTCTAAGGATACATCAATGGTAACCATACGCCTTTCAAGAACCGGCGCGAAGAAGCGACCCTTTTACCACATTGTGGTGACCGACAGTCGCAATGCGCGTGACGGTCGCTATATTGAACGTCTCGGTTTCTTCAATCCTGTTGCGGTCGGCGGCGAAGAGGAGCTGCGGGTCGATCAGGAGCGCGTGCAGCACTGGGTATCCAAGGGTGCGCAGCCGAGCGAGCGGGTGACGGCGCTACTGAAACAGGCAGCTAAACAGGCAGCCTGACAGTCAGTCATCCCGTCCCGGGTGGAAGCCCCATAGAGGGACGGAGAAGATGCCGCAAGATGAGTTGATAATAATGGGCCGGGTTTCTGGCCTGTTTGGTGTCAGGGGTTGGCTAAAGATCTACTCCCATACCTCACCGAGAGAGGGAATCGTCCGCTATCGGGATTGGTATCTCAAACAGGGGGGTGATTGGAGGCACTACAAGCTGATTGCCGGTCGCAGCCAGGGCAAGGGCGTAGTCGCCCAACTGCAGGGAATCGATGACCGGGATCTTGCCGCGCCCCTGGTGGAGTGTGACATCGCTGTCCAGCGTGAGCAGCTACCGGCACTGGAATCTGGCGAATACTACTGGACCGATCTGCAAGGATTGCGGGTGGTGAACCTCGAAGGGGTCGAACTGGGTGTCGTCTCTCACCTCTTCGAGACCGGGGCCAACGATGTCATGGTGGTCCGCGGTGAGCGTGAACGGTTGATACCCTACACCACGGGAGAGGCCATACAGGAGGTGGATCTGGAACACGGGCGGATTACCGTGGACTGGGACCCGGAGTTCTGATGCGATTCGACCTGGTCACGCTGATGCCGGCTATGTTCGATGCCCTGACCAAGGAGGGTGTCGTAGCCAGGGCGATCGGTCGCCAACTGGCACAGATCGAACTCTGGAACCCGCGTGACTACACCAAGGATGTGCATCGCACGGTGGATGATCGGCCCTATGGCGGTGGACCCGGCATGGTGATGAAGTACCAGCCGCTGCAGCAGGCAATCGATGCGGCATTGCAGGCATCTCCGCAGGCGAAGATGATCTATCTGAGCCCACAGGGAGAGAGGTTCGATCAACAGCGGGCACAGGCGGTAGTTGAGAGTCGACAACCACTGCTACTGATAGCAGGCCGCTATGAAGGTGTGGATGAACGCATTATAGAGCGCTATGTGGATGAAGAGTGGTCCATAGGCGACTATGTGTTAAGTGGCGGCGAGCTTGCCGCGATGGTGGTTTTGGATGCGCTGATAAGGCTGATTCCCGGTGCCCTGGGGGATGCCGATTCCGCACAACAGGATTCATTCATGGACGGGTTGCTGGATTGTCCGCACTATACCCGTCCTGAGCAGATCGATGGCATGTCGGTACCGGAGGTACTGCAAGGTGGAAACCACAACGCCATACGGCGCTGGCGTCTGCAGCAGGCACTGAAACGTACCCGCGAAAGACGTCCCGATCTGTTGCAGGGCCGTCAGATGACGGTTGAAGAAGAGAAGTTAATAGCAGAAATCATTGCTGCGTCGGGAGACGCGGAGCAGACACAGGAGCAATAGACCATGAGCAATATCATCGCAGAACTCGAAGCCGAGCAGATGGGGCGTGAGGTTCCAGATTTTGGCCCCGGTGATACCGTTGTGGTTCAAGTTCGGGTTAAGGAGGGCCAGCGTGAACGCCTGCAGGCCTTCGAAGGCATAGTGATCGCCAAGCGCAACCGTGGCCTCAACTCAGCATTCACCGTTCGCAAGATCTCTCACGGTGAGGGTGTTGAGCGTGTTTTTCAGACCTATAGCCCAACTGTGGCCTCCATCAAGGTGACCCGTCGTGGTGATGTGCGCCGGGCGAAACTCTACTATCTGCGTGGCCGCACCGGAAAAGCCGCACGGATCAAAGAGAAGATCTAAGCCGCAACCTTACAGTGCTGAAAAAAGCCGCCCTGTTCTATGACAGGGCGGCTTTTTCGTGCCTGACGAACAGAAAAGAAGACGAAAAAATGTAGGGTGGGGCTTGCCGCACCCTACAGATCCACCACAACCTGTTTTATGCTGCTGTCCTCCGGTGATGTGGAGATACCGAAATAGAGCGACTTCATCAGATCCAGCATCTTGAAATTATTACTCAATACCTCTCCCTCCATCTTCTCCAGGCCACGATCCCGGGCGATCTCCATCAGCTGATGCATGAGCTTATGGCCGATCCCCTGGCGCTGCCACTGATCGGATACCACCAGGGCGAACTCACAGCTCTTCTTGTCCGGATTGATCACATAGCGGGAGACACCCAATTCGATTTCATGGTTGTCATCCTCGGTGACCGCGATCAGCGCCATCTCGTTGTGGTAATCGATCTGGGTGAAGCGTGTCAGCATCTCCGGGGTCAGCTCCTGAATGGAACTCATAAAGCGGAAATATTTCGCCTCGTCGGAGAGCTGACGGGTGAAGGTCTGTTCCAGGTCGGCATCCTCCGGCCGGATTGGTCTGATCACGATATTGGTGCCGTTGGGCAACTGGGTGCGGTTGACCAGGTTGACCGGGTAGGGGTGGATGGCCAGATGGTTGTAAGGGTCGGTGGAGGGACGTGGGAAATCGACCCGGATGCGTGCATCCACGGCAATCGCCCCCTGGTCGTCGACAATCAGGGGATTGATGTCCATCTCCTGGATCCAGGGTAGTTCACAGGCCATGGTGGAGACCCGCAACAACACATCGATCAGTGCTTCCCGGTTGGCGGGGGGCATATGCCGGAATTGACTTAGCAGTTTAGCGGCCTTGGTACGATCGATCAGGTCGCTGGCGAGGCGGCGGTTGAGGGGTGGCAGGGCGATGGCCGAGTCGCCCATCACCTCCACGGCGGTGCCGCCGCTGCCGAAGCTGATCACCGGTCCGAACACCGGATCACGTACGATGCCGATGAGCAGTTCCCGTCCATTCGGGCTTTGATACATCTGTTCAACGGTTACCCCCTCCACATTTGCCTCGGGGCGGGTCTCCTTGACCTGTTCGATCAGATCGCGATAGGTGCTGCGCACAACCTGGGCGTTACTGATATTGAGTCGAATGCCGCCGGCATCGGATTTATGGGAGATGTCGGGGGAGTAGATCTTCATGGCGACGGGAAATCCGATCGATTCAGCCAGGATCAGCGCCTCATTGGCGGAACGGGCGATACCGTTACGCACCGCGTTGATACGGAAGGCACCGAGCAGGGCGAATGATTCGGGTTCGGTAAGGATTTTACGTTGTTCAGCCAGGGCGCTTTCGATGATCAGTCTTGCACCTTCCGTATCGGGGTCGATGTGTCGCCTGGAACTCTTGGCTGGTGTTTGCAGCAGCAGGCGCTGATTCTTCTGGTAGGAAGAGAGATAGGAGAAGGCGTCAACGGCATTCTCCAGGGTGCGGAAGGTGGGAAGCTTGGCGTTGTTGAATAGTTTGCGTGCGCTTTCCACCTGATTTCCCCCCATCCAGCTGGTGAGGATCGGTTTCTTGTGGTGATCCGCCAGATCGATCAGGGCATTGGCAACCTCTTCAGGTTCGGTCATCGCCTGCGGGGTAAGAATAACGATGGTGCCATCCACACCCGGGTCGTTAAGGCAGGTATCGACCGCGGCACGATAGCGCTCGGGGGGTGCGTCACCAATGATGTCCACGGGATTTCCATGGGACCAGACATCCGGCAGGACTTTGTTCAATTCAGTAATCGTCTCGCCACCGAATTCCGCCAGCTCGATATTCAGATCCGAGGCCCGGTCAGCGGCCATGACTCCAGGACCGCCGCCATTGGTGATGATCGCCAGCCTGTCCCCATAGACGCGATAACGGGAGGAGAGTGCCTTGGCGGCAGAGAATAGCTGGGTGACCGTTTCCACCCGTAATACACCGGAACGGGAGAGGGCGGCTGCAAAGGTCTCATCGCTGCCAACCAGGGCGCCGGTATGAGACATGGAGGCCTCCGCCCCCGCCGCATGGCGACCCACCTTGAGTACGATAACCGGCTTGATGCGTGCCGCAGCCCGCAAACCGCTCATGAAACGTCGGGCATTCTTGATTCCCTCCACATACAGCAGGATGCTGTCGGTCATGGGATCGGATACCA
>NATW01000128.1 GCA_003094555.1 gamma proteobacterium symbiont of Ctena orbiculata | reverse complement strand
CTGCTGAAGGCCTTTACAGAAGAGGTAGTCAACGCCACGGATGAACAGATCGCCCAGGCGGTGAAACTCTCAATCCCAGATGTCGCCCCGCTGTTTTGGACCTTCCGCATCATGGTCGCCTGCGGCTTCACCATGCTCTTTATCCTCGCTGCCGCCTTCTACTACAACGCCCGCAGGGTGATCGAGGAGAAGCGCTGGCTGTTACGACTCGCCCTCTACAGCATCCCGCTACCGTGGATCGCAAGCGAGACCGGCTGGTTCGTGGCCGAATTCGGCCGTCAGCCCTGGGCCATCGGTGAGGTACTGCCCACCTTCCTCGCCACCTCCAGCCTAGAGACCGGTGACCTGATCTTCAGTCTGGTCGGCTTTGTCGGCTTCTATACCTTCCTGTTGGTGATCGAGGTCTGGCTGATGTTCCACTTCGCACGTAAGGGACCCAGCAGCCTTGGCACCGGTCGCTATCACCTGGAACAGAATGCCCCCGCAATCGCCTGATGGAGAAGTAGAGATGATTATCGATTATGAGATTTTAAAATTGATCTGGTGGCTCTTCGTCGGTGTATTGCTGATCGGCTTTGCCATTACCGACGGCATGGACATGGGGGTCGGCAATCTGCTCCCCTTCGTCGGCAAGAACGACGACGAGCGACGCCTGATGATCAACACCGTGGGCCCCCACTGGGACGGCAACCAGGTCTGGCTGATCACCGCCGGCGGCGCCATCTTCGCCGCCTGGCCGGCGGTCTATGCGGCGGCCTTCTCCGGTTTCTACATCGCCTTGCTGCTGGTGTTGTTTGCACTCTTCTTTCGTCCGGTGGGCTTCGACTATCGCAGCAAACTGGGCGACGCACGCTGGCGCAATGCCTGGGACTGGGGCCTGTTTGTCGGCGGTGCTGTGCCTTCGCTGGTGTTTGGTGTCGCCTTTGGCAATCTACTGCTAGGGGTGCCCTTTCATCTCGACGAACTACTGCGTCCCTACTACACCGGCTCCTTCTTCGAGCTGCTCAATCCCTTCGCCCTGTTGGCCGGGGTAGTGAGCTTTTCACTGCTCACCATGCATGGGGGCATCTGGATCCAGATGCGCACCAGCGGCATCCTTACCGAGCGGGTGAAGAGCTGGATAGCGTGGACCGGCGTCACGGCCATGGCCGCCTTTGCTGCGGCCGGTGTCTGGTTGATCATGGGCATCGACGGTTTGACGATTGTTGATCAACCGGCCCTGGACGCCCTCCCCGACCCACTGGCTAAAACGGTTGCAGTGGCCCCCGGCGCCTGGCTCACCAACTATGCAACCTATCCGGTAACCATGGTCTTCCCAGCATTGGGCTTTATTGGTGTGATCCTGACCATCATGATGTCCCGGGGCGATCGTCCCGGCTGGGGATTTGTTACCAGTTCCTTGGCGATCACCGGAGTCATCATGACCGCGGGCATCTCCCTCTTCCCCTTCATCATGCCTTCAAGTACCGACCTGGGCAGCAGCCTGACTGTCTGGGACGCCCCCTCGAGCCATCTCACCCTGACGGTGATGTTTTGGGCGGTGGTGATCTTCCTCCCTATCGTCATCGGCTACACCCTCTGGAACTACCACAAAATGTGGGGGCGCCTCTCCATTGAGGAGATGCAGGAGAGGACTTCTGCCTACTGATCGAAGCGAATTTATTAAGTGGAATTTTCCAAATCTGTAAGTCGTGAGGTAAAAAAATATGTGGTATTTCACCTGGATATTGGGCGTCCTGCTGGCCCTCGCATTGGGAATTATCAATGTCATGTGGTACGAGGCTGAGTACCCTGACGAAGAATAGGGATAAGACTCCCAAAAAAGTGGGGCACTCAGACCCCAAGGTATTGAGTGGTTCTGTTTTACTAGAAATAGACCGGACAATGCTGTTTATGTGTCACGGTCATTCACCGTCAAACACGGAAATGGAAGATGCATAAACAACCGACACTGGGTATCAGCGCCAGTATCCTGGCATGTCTGGCAGCCTGTTTACTGGGATTTTCTAACCAATCTTTGGCCGATACCGATCACAATGCCGATGCCGGATCTCACGACAAGGATATGAACTTCCGCATCGTCACGGATAACTCGCCGAGTATCCGTGACGATGGGGAGTCCACCGCAGACCATGGCAAGTTCGAGAGTCTTGAGGGACCCTTTGCAAACGGTCCGGAAGTGACCAAGGCCTGTCTCGCCTGCCATACCGAGGCGGGGCGCCACTTCAAGGAGTCGATCCACTGGACCTGGGAGTATGACAACCCGGAGACCGGGCAGAGGCTAGGCAAGAAGCATCTGATCAACACCTTCTGCACCAACTCCCGGGGCAACGAGGGGATGTGCGCCCAGTGCCACGCTGGCTATGGCTGGAAGGATGAGGCCTTCGACTTCAACGACGAGAGCAACATCGACTGCCTGGTCTGCCACGACCGCACCGGCACCTATTACAAGACCCCCAACAGCATGGGCAACAAGGCCTGCTCGGTGATGTTCCAGGACAAAGAGCCGATTCAGTGGGCCAAGGTGGCCCAGAGTGTGGGCAAGCCGGGACGGGAAAATTGCGGTATCTGCCACTTCTACGGCGGCGGCGGTGACGGGGTCAAACACGGTGACCTGGACTCCTCGCTGAAGTTTCCCGACAAGCATCTCGATGTCCACATGGATGCCGAGGGGCTCAACTTCGCCTGTACCACCTGCCATGTAACCAGGCAGCATCTGTGGGCCGGCAGCCGCTACAACGTCATGGCCCACGACACAGAAGGTCTGGGCCTACCCGGGGAACGCCGCGACGTGGCCACCTGCGAGTCGTGCCACAGCACCTCACCACACTCCAACACCGAGCTCACCGGCATCAAGCTGAATGGCCATGTGGACAAGATCGCCTGTCAGACCTGCCATATTCCCACTATCGCCCGCGGCGGAGTGGCAACCATGGTCGACTGGGACTGGCGTACCGCCGGCAAGACCAAGAACGGCGAGGGCTATAAAGAGAAGAACTACACCCAGGGCAATGGCGCCCATCGGGCCACCTATAAATCGATCAAGGGTGACTTCACCTACGGTGAGGATCTGACACCCCACTACGACTGGTTCGACGGCCAGATGCTCTACACCACCATCGACACCCGGTTCGACCCGGGGCAGGGTCCGGTGGAGATCAACGGCTTCGAGGGCACCCGCGACGACGGCCTCTCCCGCATCTGGCCATTCAAGCGCATGCATACGGTGCAGCCCTACGACAAGGGCAACAACACCATGGTCTATATGCACCTGTGGGGCGACGATGACGACTCCTACTGGGGCAACTACGACTTCGGCCGCGCCATCAAGGTGGGCATGCAGAAGAACAGCATCCCTTACAGCGGTGAATTCGGCTTCGTGGAGACCTACTCCTTCTGGCCCATCACCCACATGGTGGCGCCCAGCGAGGATGCCCTGGGATGCTCAGAATGCCATAGCAGGGACGGTCGTCTGAACCAACTTCAAGGCTTTTACATGCCGGGCCGCGACAGTTTCAAATGGCTCGACATTCTGGGTTATCTCGCGCTGGGTGGCGCACTGCTGGGCGTGCTGATACACGGCCTGATGCGCAAGCTCTTCAGCCTGAGAAACGGACAGGGAGCAGATCATGAATAGTGAGAAAAAAATTCACCGGGAACGGGCCAGTTTCAAACAACGGGGCGAGAAGCACTATGTAATGCTCTATACCCGATACGAACGTTTCTGGCACTGGTCCCAGGCCCTGCTGATCTTCACCCTCTTCTACACCGGCCTGGGGCTGCATGGCCTACATGATTGGCTCGATTTCCATTTGGCGGTCACCATTCACACCTATGGGGCATTGGCATTGATCGTTTTGTGGATGTTCACCACCTTCTGGAACTTCACCACCGGTCAGTGGCGCCAATACCTGTTCAAGGAGGGGGTGATGAAGGTCATCCGCTTCTACGCCTACGGTATCCTGGTGGGAGAACACCATCCCTACAAAAAGGGGCTGCAGCGCAAGCAGAACGCCTTGCAGTCCCTGGCCTACATGAGTTTCATGCTACTGATCGGCCCCGCACTCTGGTCTTCTGGCATCGTCTATCTGCTCTACGATCTGTGGAGCGGATACAACTGGTCGGGTCAGGGACTTACACTGATCGCCTTCGTCCACACCGCGGCGGCCTACCTGATGGGCACCTTCGTGATCATCCATGTCTACATGACCACCACCGGCAAGACGCCGATGCACTATATCAAGACCATGATCACCGGTTACGACAATATCGAGTTGACCGAGGCGGAGAAGGCCTATATCGAGGAGACCCACTCGGTTTCGATCAAGGATTGAGTGAGGCTGTTTATATATATAACGCAAAGCTCGCGATGAAACGCAAAGACCGCTAAGTTTTTTTACTTAACAGTCATTGCGAGCTTTGCGGTTCATCGCGGTCTTTGCGTTATGGGCCCCTTCCGATCCATGTCCGCACTCTGGCTGAAAGCACACAAGCCCCTCGCCGGCAACCGACTCAGGCTGGCGGTAGCATTGGGTACTCTGTCCGGCTGGTTACTGATTCTGCAAGCCTGGTGTCTCGCCCAAGTGGTTTCCGGGGTCATCTTCCTTGAACATAATCTGCTACAGGTCATGCCCTGGCTCTGGGGTATGCTTGCCATCTTTATGATTCGGGCAGCGCTGGCATGGGCGTCAGAGCGGGTCGCCCAGGATGCCGCCCAACGGGTCAAGCTGAGCTTGCGCAAGCGTCTCTATACAAAACTGCGCCAATTGGGACCCGCCTACCTGACAGAGCAACGCACCGGCGATCTGGTCAATACCCTGAGTGATGGCATCGAGGCCCTGGAGGCCTACTACGCCCGCTTCCTGCCCGCCATCTCATTGATGGCCCTGGTGCCCCTTTCGATTCTGCTCTTTGTCTTCCCCATCGACTGGATCTCTGGCTTGATCATGCTGGCAACGGCCCCGCTGATCCCCTTTTTCATGATCCTCATCGGCAAGGGGGCGGAGAGACGCAATCAGAAACAGTGGCAAAGACTCGCCCGCATGAGTGCTCACTTTCTCGATACCATTCAGGGCCTCACCACGCTCAAGCTGTTCAATGCAAGCCGGCTGGAGGCGGAGATGATCGCCCGTATCTCCGATGACTATCGTCGCACTACCCTGTCGGTGTTACGTATCGCCTTCCTCTCCGCCTTCGCTCTGGAGTTCTTCTCCACCGTCAGTATCGCCATCGTTGCGGTATTGATCGGCTTTCGTCTCTTCTGGGGTGAGCTCGATTTTCTGTATGGATTTTTCGTCCTCCTGCTGGCACCGGAGTTCTACCTTCCCTTGCGCAATCTAGGCAGCCACTACCACGCCCGCATGGAGGCGATTGGCGCCGCCGGTAAGATGATTGAGATCCTCGAGCAGGCGCCGGAGGAGAGTGCCTGGGATGAAAACAGACCCTTGCTGTTCCAGGGCCGCATCGGACTGCAACTGGTCGGCGTCGGCTTCAGTTACCCGGATGGCCGGCGCGCCTTGGCGGATCTTGATCTTGCGATAACACAGGGTGAGCGGGTTGCCATTGTCGGCCCCAGCGGTGCCGGCAAGAGCACCCTGGTCAATCTATTGTTGGGATTCCAACAGCCTGACCGGGGGGCGATCCATGTCAATGGCCAGCCCCTGACAAGCCTCGACCCGGGGGAGTGGCGCAGCCGGGTTGCCTGGGTGCCCCAACGCGCCCACCTCTTCCACGGCACGGTGGCCGATAACATCCGCCTGGCCCGGCCCGGCGCCACCCAGGCCGAAGTGGAGCGAGCCGCTCAACAGGGCCAGGCCGACGAGTTCATCCGCCAGCTCCCCGATGGTTACAACACCCGCGTCGGTGAAGCAGGTCAAGGCCTCTCCGGTGGCCAGATCCAACGCATTGCGCTGGCCCGCGCCTTCCTCAAGGAGACCCAGTTGGTGATCCTTGACGAGGCCACCGCCCATCTCGATCTTGAGAGCGAGATGCGCATCCAGCAGGCGATCAGGAACCTGGCCGAGGGCCGCACCCTGATCATGGTGGCCCATCGCCTGGCGACGATCAAAGCCATACCGCGTATTCTTGTGTTCGATCAGGGACGGCTGGCCCAAGAGGGGGATCACACCAGCCTCATGCAACAGAGGGGAATCTACCATCAGCTGATCACCGCCCATGGGGGGGAGAGGCAATGAAACTCATCCTCAGGCTATTGCGCATCGTCCATCCGGTGATGGGCTGGTTGCTACTGGGTGGACTGCTAGCGTTTGTCACCCTGCTAGCTAACGTCACCTTGATGGCCATCTCCGGCTGGTTCATCGCCGCCATGGCCATGGCCGGCGTGACCAATCTAGCCATCAACTACTTCACCCCGGCGGCGGTCATCCGTAGCTGTGCCATCCTGCGCACCGCCGGTCGTTACGCTGAACGCCTGGTGACCCATGAGGCGACCCTGCGCTCACTCTCAACCTTGCGTGTCTGGTTCTATCAGCGGCTGGAACCCCTGGCCCCGGCGCTGCTGGATCACTATCGCAGCGGAGATCTGCTGAGTCGCCTGCGCGGGGATATCGACACCCTGGATCATTTCTATCTACGCCTGCTGCTACCGACCATGGTGGCGTTTGCCTCCACCCTGGTGTTGGTGATTTTTCTCGCCTGGTACAGCCCCCTGCTCGCCCTCATCGAGGCGGCAATGCTGGGCTTGGCCGGGGTGGTGGTACCGTTGGTGATGAATCACCTGGCAGCGCCAACGGGCCGGGAGATCAACACGATCAACAGTGAGCTGCGCGCCACGCTGGTGGAGGACCTGCAGGGGATGGGGGAACTGCTGATTGATGGCGCCGATCAACGCCATGCCGAGCACATTGAGCAGTTGAGCGAAAACCTCGCTGCCGCACAGACCCGGATCAGCCGGCTCAACGGCATCAGCCAGGGAAGTGTGGTTCTATTCGCCAACCTGGCCATGTGGCTGATTACCCTGAGCGCCATCCCCATGGTCAGGACAGGAGAGTTACCCCCCCTATCCCTGGCGATGCTGGCCCTCTTCACCCTGGCCAGCTTCGAGGCCATCGCGCCACTGCCTGCCGCCTTCCAGAACCTAGGGGAGACCTTGGCCGCCGCCCGCCGTATCTTCACCCTTGCCGATGCGCCAGCGGCGGTGGAGGAACCTGCCACCCCTACGGTGCTACCACAGGATTCCTCCCTGGTATTGCGGGATCTCCACTATACCTATCCTGGTGCAGGGTCGCCGGCACTGCAGGGGGTTAACCTCGACCTGCCGGCCGGTGGCCGGTTGGCCCTGATTGGCCCCAGTGGGGGCGGCAAGACAACCCTGCTGCAACTGCTACTCAAGTTTCGCAGCCCCGACCAGGGATCCATCTCCCTGGGCGACACCCCCTATGGATCACTCAGTGGTGACGCCCTGCGTCGCCGCATCGCCGTGGTCACCCAGTACAACCATCTGTTTAATGCCAGCATTCGCGAGAACCTGCAATTGGCCAATCCGGAGGCCGATCAATCCGCTCTTGAAAGGGCCTGCCGCGTGGCCATGATCCACGACTTCATCAGCGCCCAGCCGGCGGGTTACGACACCCAAGTAGGTGAACTGGGTCTGCGTCTCTCCGGCGGTCAACTGCGTAGGCTGGCCATCGCCCGCGCCCTGCTCAAGGATGCGCCGATCCTGATCCTCGACGAACCCACCGAGGGGCTTGATGCCCACACCGAAGCAGGCATGATGAGGAACATCCTGCAGTGGTCAGAAGGACGGAGCCTGTTGCTGGTGACCCATCGGATTCGAGGTCTGGAGGGGATGGATCAGATCATCATGATGAGAGAGGGCAGCCTGGTCGAGGGGGGTACCCATGAGGGGCTGCTCATGGGCAATCAGACCTACCGTCAGCTCTATCAACAGCAGCAGATGTTGGAATTATGATCTCTAGTTAAAGGCCTATGAGATAGGCATCACTTGACCCGCTACAGCGCTCTCTGCATAAGAATCTAGTTAATAATACCGGCATATTCTTATTGACTAACATATAACCCTACGTATAGTGGCTGAATTCGATTTACCCCCCAACAGATGAAGTCATGATGAACTACCTAAGAGCCCTGCTCGCTGTCACCCTCTATTTCAGCACACCCATCGCTATCTCAGAGGAGATCCTGATCGACACCCCCATGGCCGCCACCACCTTGCAGTTCGCGGACCGCTACGCGAGCATCTTCTACATGGAAGGTGAAGAGAGCTACAAGGTGATCCTGGCCTTCTCCACCGGTCAGGAGGAGAATGAACAGCTGGTCAGGCAGTCGTTGTACCTTGCCGACGGACAAAGCTATCAACTCTCCATCGGTGGTTACGGTGCCGACCAGAAGGCCACCACCATCAAGATGAAACGAGAGAATGAGTACATCCTGGCGGATGTCGTTACCTGCGATTCAAGAGAGAAGATCGCTAACTGCATCTGATCCACTGGGTGCTTACTTAAACAGTTATTGGTGGGGCCCTGCCCCACCAAATAACCGCGGATCTTCCAGTAGGCGAATCTCTTGGCACTTAAATTAAATATGATTCTCACCTGACCCCAGCAGCCTTTGATTCACTTCTGACCGTGACCCGTCCAGCGAAGCGGGATAGAATTACGCCTTTTAAACAACCGTCAGAGTCATACTCCATGCGCACTTCCCAGTTCCCCCTGCACACCGTCAAGGAGACCCCCGCCGACGCCGAGATCGCCAGCCACAAGCTGATGCTGCGGGCCGGCCTGATCCGTAAACTGGCCGCCGGGCTCTACACCTGGCTGCCCCTGGGCCTGCGGGTGCTGCGTAAAGTCGAGAATATCGTACGCGAGGAGATGGACCGGGCCGGCGCCCTGGAGCTGCTGATGCCGACGATTCAACCCGCCGAGCTGTGGCAGGAGTCGGGCCGCTGGGAGCAGTACGGCCCCGAGCTGTTGCGCATAAACGACCGCCACCAGCGGGAGTTCTGCTACGGACCCACCCATGAGGAGATCATCACCGACCTGGCGCGCAATGAGCTGCGTAGCTACAAGCAACTACCGGTCAACTTCTACCAGATCCAGACCAAGTTCCGCGACGAGATCCGTCCCCGCTTCGGCGTCATGCGCGCCCGTGAGTTCCTGATGAAGGACGCCTACTCCTTCCATCTCGATCAGGACTCCCTACAACAGACCTATGAAGTGATGCACCAGACCTACTCCCGCATCTTCACTCGCTGCGGCCTCGACTTCCGTCCGGTGGCGGCCGACACTGGCAGTATCGGCGGTAGCGGCTCCCACGAGTTCCATGTACTGGCCGCCTCCGGGGAAGATGCCATCGCTTTCTCCACCGGGAGCGACTACGCCGCCAATGTGGAGCTGGCCGAGGCCATCGCTCCTGCCGGCGAGCGTCCGGCCCCGTCCCTGGAGATGACCCTGGTCGACACCCCCGATGCCAAGACCATCCAGGAGCTGGTGGAGCAGTTCGATCAACCCATCGAGAAGACGGTGAAGACCCTGGTGGTGAAAGCCTCCGAGGAGCTCGACGCGGAACTGGTGGCCCTGCTGGTGCGCGGCGACCAGGATCTCAACGAGATCAAGGCCGACAAGCTGCCCCAGGTGGCCTCACCCATTGAGTTCGCCGAAGAGGCGGAGATCCGCGCCGCCATCGGCGCCGGCCCTGGCTCCCTGGGGCCGGTCGGGTTGCCGATCCCTTTTATCGTCGACCGCAGCGTGGCCAAGATGGCCGACTTCAGCGCCGGCGCCAACCGGGACGGCAAACACCATTTCGGCATCAACTGGGGCCGCGACCTGCCGGAGCCCGCCGAGATCGCCGACCTGCGCAACGTGCTTGAAGGCGACCCCAGCCCGGACGGCCAGGGAACGATCACCATCGCCCGTGGAATCGAGGTGGGACACATCTTCCAGCTGGGTAAAAAGTACAGCCAGGCCATGAACGCCACCGTGCTCGATGAGAACGGCAAGGCCAGGGTGATGACCATGGGCTGTTACGGCATCGGCGTGAGCCGGGTGGTGGCCGCCGCCATCGAGCAGCACCACGACGACAAGGGTATCGTCTGGCCTGCCGCTCTGGCCCCCTTCCAGGTGGCCCTCTGTCCCATGAAGATGGGTAAATCCCAGCGGGTCAGGGAGGCGGTGGAGAGACTCTATGACGAGCTGACATCAGCGGGTATCGACGTGCTTCTCGATGATCGGGATGTTCGACCCGGCTTTATGTTCGCCGATATGGAATTGATCGGCATCCCTCACCGTATCGTGATGGGCGAGAAGTCCCTGGACGAGGGCAAGGTGGAGTACCGGGGACGCCGGGAGAGCGAGAACAGTTTCATCCCACTTGGCGATATTGTCCGGTTTATACTGGATCGGTGAAGTAGAAATAAAATCGTTTATGAGTTTAACGACCGTCGCATAGAACGGGGACAGGGATTTGACAGCTTACCGCTGAAGCGGGGAAACTATGCCGCTTTCGCACCCACACCGGGGTGATTCAACAAAGAGGCAGAACCAAGATGACCAGACAAAACACTTACAACCGCGATGAGCTGTTGAGTTGCGGCCATGGTGACATGTTTGGTCCGGGGAATGCCCAGTTGCCGACCCCCAATATGCTGATGATGGATCGCATCATCAAAATCACAGATGACAGCGGGGAGTTCAATAAGGGTGAAATCCTCGCCGAGCTCGATATCCAGCCCGATCTCTGGTTCTTCGACTGCCATTTCCCCGGGGATCCGGTAATGCCGGGCTGCCTCGGCCTCGATGCCATGTGGCAGATGGTGGGATTCTTTCTTGCCTGGATCGGCAATCCGGGACACGGTCGGGCGCTGGGTGTCGGCGAAGTCAAGTTCACCGGCCAGGTTTTGCCTACCGCCAAGCAGGTCACCTACCACATCAACATCAAACGGGTAATCGCCCGCAAGCTGGTACTGGGTGTGGCAGATGGAGTGATGAAGGTGGATGGACGGGAGATCTATTCCGCCAAGGACCTGCGTGTCGGCCTGTTCACCTCCACCGACAACTTCTGATCCCAACGGCCGATGGCCATACTGCAAGGATTGACCGGTCTGTTACTCTTCCCTCTGCTGGCTTGGCTGATCAGCGAAAACCGCCAGGCCTGCAACTGGCGCGTACCGGTTACCGGGCTGGCCCTGCAGCTGATAATCGCCATCCTGTTATTCAAGATCTCGCTGTTTCAAACCCTGTTCATCCAACTCAACCAGGCCCTGCTGGCCCTGCAGCAGGCCACCCAGGCAGGCACCAGTTTCGTCTTCGGCTATCTGGGGGGCGCCGAATCCCCTTTTCTGGAAAGTGATAGCGGCAGCAGCTTCATTCTCGCCTTTCGCGCCCTCCCCCTGGTGTTGGTGATCAGCGCCCTCTCCGCCCTGCTCTTTCACTGGCGCTTACTCCCGCTGGTGGTGGGATTCTTCTCTCGACTGCTGCAGAAAAGCCTGAATATCAGCGGCGCCCTGGGCCTGGGTGCGGCGGCCAACGTGTTTGTCGGTATGGTGGAGTCACCCCTGCTGATCCGCCCCTATCTCAACAGACTCACCCGCAGTGAGCTGTTCAGCTTGATGACCCTGGGCATGGCGACCATCGCCGGCACCGTGTTGGTCCTCTATGCCAGCCTGCTCGAGGGGGTGATCGCCAATCCGATCGGGCATCTGCTGACTGCCTCGCTGATCTCCGCACCCGCCGCCGTGATGATCTCCCGGCTCATGATACCGGAGACCCAACCAGGCACGGCAGGCGAGTTGCTGGCGCTCCAACCCGCCAACAGCAGCATGGAGGCGATTACCCATGGGACCATCGAGGGACTCAAGCTGCTGGCCAACATCATTGCCATGCTGATTGTGCTGGTCGCTCTGGTCAGCCTCCTAAACCTGATACTTGGGCTGCTGCCGAATTTCGTCGGAGAGCCGCTGAGCCTGCAACGCCTGCTGGGGTGGTTGATGGCCCCGATGGCCTGGCTGATGGGCATACCCTGGTCGGAAGCGGTCACAGCCGGTTCACTCCTGGGTACCAAGACGGTGCTCAACGAACTCCTGGCCTACCTCGATCTTACCAACCTGCCTGAGGGTAGTTTGAGTGAACGCAGTCGCCTGATCCTCACCTACGCCCTGTGTGGATTCGCCAATTTCGGCAGTCTGGGTATCATGCTCGGAGGCCTGGGATCCATGGTGCCGGAACGCCGCAGTGAGATAGTATCCCTGGGCATGAAGTCGATCGTCGCCGGCACCCTGGCCACCCTGCTCACCGGCACGATCGCCGGATTGGTATTGTGAGGGTTTCTGAAAGATTGCTTTATAACGCTAAGGGAGCAATGAAACGCTAAGCGCGCAAAGGGATCAAGTCGAACTCACAGTGACAATTTGAATTAAACATGATGCAACAACCACCTGCGTCACTACTCAAACAAAACAATCTGGCTCGGCGAAATATTAAAAATCCTTCGCGATCTTCGCGTTTCATCGCGCCCTTTGCGTTATATTCTTCATCAGAATTCCATCAGAGGATCCATCAATGAAAAGCCTGTGGAACGACAACGAAGCCGCCAACTGTGAAAGCGAACTGGCGCTACGTGTCTATACCTCCCGCCTGCTGGGCTCAGATCCTTCATTAGTGCTGCATGGGGGTGGCAATACCTCGGTCAAGATCAGCGAGAAGAACCTTTTCGACGAACCGGAAGAGATCCTTTATGTAAAGGGCAGCGGATGGGATCTGGCCAGCATCGAAGCTCCCGGATTCACCCCGGTTCGCATGGACCATCTACTCAAACTGGCCCAGCTAGACACTCTCAGCGACAGTGAGATGGTCAATCAACTGAAGACCCACCAGACCTTCGCCAGCGCTCCCACCGCTTCGGTGGAGGCGATCCTGCACGCGGTTCTGCCCTATAAATATGTGGATCATACCCATGCGGACGCCATCGTAACCCTGACCAATACGCCCCAGGGGGAGCAACTCATTCGCCAGCTCTACGGGGAGCGTGTGGTTGTGATTCCCTATGTGATGCCCGGTTTTGATCTGGCAAAGTCTGTGGCAAGGCTGTTTCCCTGCAGTGCCAATCAAGAGACCATTGGCATAGTGCTGATGAATCATGGCCTGATTACCTTTGGCGACGACGCGCAGCTCTCATATGACCGCATGATCCAACTGGTGGACGAGGCGGAATCCTATTTACAGCAATCGGGAGCCTGGGAGCTCTCTATCCGTGGTGAGGAGCATAAGGCTCAACCCGATCTACTCGCCGATCTGCGCAAGGAGATATCCGATGTTGCAGGATTCCCGGTCATTATGCAGAGCCATCGCGGTCAGTCCGAGCTGGGATTTTGTCAGCGACAGGACCTGGCAAAGATCTCCCAGCATGGACCTGCCACACCGGATCATGTGATCCGCACCAAGCAGTTGCCCATGCTGGGCAGACGTACCATAGAATACGTCGCTGACTATCAGCGCTATTTTGAACAGCACGCCCCCGCTTCCAGAATCCCGGTGGAGATGCTCGATCCAATCCCGAGAGTGGTCCTCGATGGGGAACTCGGCATGCTCACTATCGGCAGAAACTGCCGCGAAGCGGGCATCGTGGCCGACATCTACCAGCACACCATGACAATCATTCAGCGTGCGGAACTGCTGGGGGGCTGGCATGCCCTCCCGACCCAGGCGATTTTCGATGTGGAGTATTGGGAACTGGAGCAGGCAAAACTGCGTAAAGGCAACCAGCCTCCCCCCTTCCAGGGAGAGGTGGCGGTTATCACCGGTGCAGCCTCTGGGATCGGCAAGGCCTGTGTCGGTGCATTGCTGAGTCGGGGTGCCGCCGTTGTCGGATTAGATAGATCCCCTGCCATAATGGAGCTGCACGATAACCCTGGTTTCCTGGGTATTCACTGTGACATCAGCGACGCGGATGGGGTCGAAGCGGCACTTGAGCAGGCGGTGTTGCATTTCGGCGGCGTGGATATGCTGATTCTGAACGCCGGCATTTTTCCCGGGGGATGCCCGGTATCTGAGCTGGACGATGAGCTGTGGCGTCAGGTCATGGGGATCAACCTGGATGCGAACCTGGGCCTGTTACGCATCTGCCACCGCTACCTGAAACGGGCGCCACGCGGCGGTCGGATCGTGGTGGTCGGATCAAAAAACGTACCGGCCCCGGGACAGGGGGCGGCCGCCTATTCCGCATCCAAGGCGGCATTGACACAACTGGCCAGGGTGGTTGCATTGGAGTGGGCGAGTGACGCCATCCGCATCAACACACTCCATCCTGATGCGGTTTTCGATACCGCCATCTGGACAGAAGAGGTCTTGGCGACCAGGGCGGAACACTATGGAATCAGCATTGCAGAGTATAAAAAACGCAATCTGTTGAAGTGTGAAATCAGCAGCAGAGATGTGGCCGAACTGGCCGCGGAACTATGTGATGAGCGATTCAGCAAGACCACCGGGGCGCAGATACCGGTGGACGGGGGCAATGACCGGGTGATTTAGGGCCTAGTCTAACCCACCACAAGATGGGCGGGTTCAGAGACCAGACTCACCCCATGCAACTGGCAGGTGCGAATCGATTCCCAGAGTAGATTCACCGCCTGGGGACGAGGAAAACTCTTACGCCAGGCGAGGCCGATGCGGCGCTGCGGCGACTCCACCGCCAAGGGCCTGGTGGTGAGCAGATCCCAGCGCAGATATTCAGCACCGATCGCCGTATCGGGTAGTACCGTGATACCGATCCCGCTGGCTACCATGTAGCGAATCGTCTCCAGGGAGCTGCCTTCCAGGTTCTCCTGCAGATTCGCATCCCCATTGCCTTTGTTCACGCAACCGGGGCAGATCTGTTTGACCTGTTCACGAAAGCAGTGCCCCTCTCCCAGCAACAGGACATTCTCCTCCTGAAGCTGCTGGATTGAGATTGACTCGAACGCGCTCAGTGGGTGCTTCATAGGTAGTAGCACAGAAAAGGATTCATCGTAGAGTGGGCGGGTAACTATACCCGGCTCATCAAAGGGGTAGGAGATAACGATGACATCCAAATCCCCTTGCTTCAACTGTTCGGTCAGTATGCTGGTGTAGTTTTCCCGGATGACCAGGGGCATTTCGCTGGCCAATTGTTTGAGTTGCGGCACCAGGTGGGGAAACAGATAGGGACCGACCGTATAGATGGCACCCACCCGCAGGGGACCCTCCAATTGATCCACGCTCTGGCTGGCAAGTTGGCGGATCATGCCTGCCTCCTCCAACACCCGCTGGGCCTGGGTCACGATACGCTCGCCAGCGGCAGTCAGGCTCACCTCCCCCTGACCTCGCTCAAACAGGCCTACACCCAGCTCCTCTTCCAGCTTTTTCACCGCCACACTGAGGGTGGGCTGGCTCACATAGCAGGCCTCCGCCGCATGCCCAAAATGGCGTTTCTGGGCCACTGCCACCACGTATCTAAGTTCATTCAATGTCATAACCTATAGTGTAGCCGCTGAGATAGAAAAAACTAATCGGCTTAAAAAATGTTAACGCCTCAGCAGAAATCGAAGGAGAATATGGAATAATCCCTAACCATTGGGCAAAGAAGTAAAAAATTGGATTTTGCTTTAGCAAATCCTGATCTAATATTATGGCAACATGACAAGGGTCCTGATGGGGCGTGGAGAACTAAATTGCTCGTCAGACTAAAAAACAGAAAATCGGACCGTTCTATGGGTAGCAGTCCTGACAATCAACCAGCGAATTTCAAACGACTCCCTGTAGAAGGTCTCAACCTGCTGCAACTCACGGATAGTCACCTCTATGCAGACCCCTCCCGCTGTCTGTTGGGGATTAATACGTTGGAGACCTTTGATCAGGTGCTTGCCCAGGCACTCCAGGAAAGCGGCACCCCTGACTTCATTCTGGCCACGGGTGATCTGGTACACGATGCCTCTGACACAGGCTACAAACGGCTGTTCGGCCGATTACAGCTGACCGAAATCCCCACCTACTGCCTACCGGGTAATCACGATATCCCGGGGAAGATGAAACAGATCCTGAACCAGGACAATGTGCACACCATTCCAAGTGTACAGGCTAAAGGCTGGTCACTGATCTTTCTCGATTCGACCATACCCAATAGTGATGGTGGACGTATCGATGAGAACGAACTGGAACTGCTAGAGGTGCTGTTGCGGTCCCACCCCGACAAACACACCATGATCTGCATGCATCACCATCCCGTGCCTGTGGGCAGCCGTTGGATGGACACCATGGTGCTGGAGAATCCGGACGCCCTGTTTAAATTGATCGGCGAAAACCCCCAGGTCAAGGCACTCCTCTGCGGCCATATCCATCAGGCATTCGACACGGAGTACAGAGGTGTACGTTTGCTGGGCACACCATCGACCTGCGTACAGTTCATTCCCAGGGTCGACGATTTCGCCATCGACGCCATACCGCCAGGCTACAGATGGATGAGCCTGCAGCCGGATGGCACTATTCAAACAGGGCTTAATTCACTCCCCAAAATCCCTTCGGGACTCGATCTCGCTTCCATGGGGTATTGATCGGCGGCCGGCAAAGGGTGTCGATTATCGCTCCAAGACCACCTTGACGGAGGATTTCACCTGCATGTTGTCCTCACCATGCTCAATCCGCAGCGCCAGGAGCTCTACCCCCGATTCGCGAACAACCCGGCGCAGGGTCTCTCCATACTCAGGGTCAATCTCGTCAGCCGGGTGGAAGTAGTCACCCTCTGGACGGTTCAAGGCGTAGACCATAACACCCCTGCTACCTTGTCCGCAGGCATCCGCCAGCAACTGCAGATGTTTGCGGCCCCGCAGGGTCACCGCATCGGGAAAAGACAATCCTCCACCCTGATATAGGGTCACGTTCTTAACCTCCACCCAGGCATCGGGGGATTCACCCTCGCTAAGGTGGAGATCGAACCTGGCCCGCTCACCATCCCGATGCTGGTAGGTAACTTCTCGACGGATGGATTGGTAGCCGCTCAACTGGTCTATATAGCCAGCCCTCACCGCCTCTTCAATGACCGGATTGGTACGGCCTGTGTGCACCCCAATCCAACCCTGACCCATATCGACTCTTTCCAGGGTCCAGGCCAGCTTTCGTTTTGGATTATCGCTATAGCTGATCTGTACCGGCGCACCAGGCTGCCAACAACCAAGCATGCTGCCGGTATTTGGACAATGGGCGGTAACCACCTCGCCATTGGCTAATTCGATATCCGCGAGAAATCGCTTATATCGTCTGAGGATTCTTCCATTGGTAAGCGGTGGTAGTTGCATAGGGTTGGTGTATTATTTCATTATGACGGTTTTGTGGCGGTTAATGGTAGCCCCACTTGGCCACTCCACACAGATAACACAATCAAAAATCGTAGCTTCAAAACTTCGAAACAGACGACCAATGCAGGCGAGGGAGCTGAAAATGAACTCCAAGGTATGGTTAATATTAAGCAGCATTTTATTGATCTCAACCCATCTACAGGCAGACGATTCCGGCTATGGTAACCGCCAATTTACCTTTAATCCGGGGAATGGGATGGGTGACATGTTCAACCCGATGCGTAATTTCTTTGGAGGTTCCAACAGATACTCAGATGACTATTACAACTACCCCTATGCCCCACCGACTGCCTATCCACCAGGCTACGGATATCCAGGCGCTGCCTATGGATACCCCCCTGTAAACCCAGCCTATCCACCCCAACCACAAGTCGGTGGCTATCCATCATTCCCGCCCGTACAGCAGCCACAAGCGCCAACAACCGATAAAAAGGCTTCTCAGACGCCACCACCCGCGTATAGTCATCCCACTTCAAATCAACCTGTGTATGGGGAGCAATACCGCTTTCGGCCCTTGGAGAGCAGCGAACCAGCAGCGATTGAGAGGCCACGGGATAGTGCTACGGACAGAGCGGAATATGCTTCACCTCCTGTCCAGCAGCAGGCCCCAGCGCCTATAAGCTATCCATCATCACAACCACAGGCTGAACAGGCCTCAATCCCCCACAGCAGTCATGCCATGGAGCAGCGTTACAGTCCAGCCATTGAGCCAACGGCTGGTACGCAGCAGGGTCAGATGAAATTCAGACCCCTGGATCAACCGGGCTATTCGGAATAGTTGAATGGGAAGCAAATGACGCCAGGCTCAGGTAACGCTAAAGTCTTGATATTCATGATAATGGATTGTTTCGCAAGAGACGCCTGTCACATTCGCCCCAGCTGGGCCTTTGCTTAACCAGGCCTGCAGGGCTTCGATTGCCTCCACACTACCACAGGCAACAACTTCGACCCGGCCATCAAGGAGGTTTCTGGCATAGCCTTTGATGCCCAGCTGCTGGGCCTCATGTCGCGCTGATGCCCGGTAGAAGACACCTTGCACCCGTCCTGCCACATGGCAGCGAACACAGATCCTGGTAGCACCATTGTCAGTTCGCTCACTCATCTTTCAGCCTCACTACAGCCTTTTCACCGGCACGAATCATGATATCTGAGTCGGGGGAAAACACCACCTCAAGCTGATATCTTGAGCCGTTGGCATCCGTTGCTACGGGCTGCATACCCAAGCTATGGATTGTGCCATCCAACCATTGTCCACGCAGCCCCACCTGAACCGTCATACCTGGCTTCTTGCCAATCACCGAAGCTTCATCAATTTCAGCCATTACCTTCATGGAACTGCTGTCGACCAGTGTCAGCAGGGGCATCGGCGCATATCGATTGATGACTGCCTGGCCTGGCTGTACGTGAATAGACTCCACGACACCGTTAAACGGCGCTGTGATTCGACTGTACTCCCGTTGCAATCGGATAGTGACCAGCTTGGCTTCAGCTTCACGATAAGCCGCATCCGAAGTTGCCGCGGCGATTTCCGCCTGTTTGCGCTCATGATCCGAGAGCAGGGTTCGGTCGTAGAGTTCCAATGCCCGGTCCAACTCTCGTTTCGCCTCTTCGTTCTGCTGGGATGTGGCCTCGAGGCGTGATTCCGCGGCCGCCAACCTAGACTGATACCTCCGCTGATCCAGTTCCAGTAGCACCTCCCCACGCTTTACAGAGGCTCCGACCTCCACATTGATCCGGCCTACCATACCGCTGACCAGGGTGGTCAGCTCAACCCGGTTCTTCCAGTCGGTAACGGCCTCCAGGTCCCGGGCGAACAGCTGTCCAGTGAAAAGCAGACAGATAATTAGCGTAACCCTTAGCATTCTTCTCCCTCCCCATCATTCATTCTTATGTTCAGGCGACGACAACAGATCACCCGTAAGTGCCTTGATACGGGCATGGGTCAACTGGATCTGATAATCATTTCTCGCCCGTTGCAGTTGAACATCGGCGATCTGGGACATGGAGTCGCCCAGATCCGCGGCCATATCCAGTTCATAGAGGGTACGGCTGCGATCCAGGTAGAGATCTCGAAAGTCCCCTGTCACCAGCAATCCCTCGCGTTCTACTTTCAACCTATCCAGCTCCATCCAATAGTCCAGCAGTTGTTGCCGCAGCTTGAGTTCATAAGCTGCCAATTCGGCCTGTTTCCTGTTCACAATGGCACGCTGTTCTGCAATACCAGACATAACCCGGTTACCTTGATAGAGTGGCAGTTCGAAGACAAGGGCGGCGGTCAATGGGTTGCGACCGCCCAACTCACGTTGATAGGTAGCAGCCTGCAACTCTGCACGCAATACCGGATTGTCTTCGGCCTCACTCGCCTGGAGCTGTTTCGTCGCCGCATGCAGCTCAGCCTGCAGGAGCTTTCGTTTAGGATTCTCACGCAACGCCTTCTCAACCAGCTCCTCTATCTCCGGCAGCTCTGCCAATGGTTCAAACTGCGGCGACTCCAGTTCGGCGGGAAGATCCAGTGGACGATTCAAGCTGATCGCCAGTTGCGAACGGGTGATGCGTTGTCTGTTGCGACTTGCCGTCATCCTACGCAGTGCCTGCTGATAGGTCGCTTCGAGCTCCAGCATGTCCACATCCGATACCTTTCCCAACTCATTCCTTGTTCGTGCCCTGTCGAAACGTATGTAGTCGATGGAGAGTGCTTCGTTATCTCTTGCAAACTCGAGATCGGCCAGCAGCACGTCGAAGAAGCGTGCCATCACGTTCAACCTGCGCTGCTGCCTGACTTGGAGCAATTGCCACTGCCGGGATGCCAGTCCAGCCTCAGCCGCCTCCTGGGCATGACTGGTACGCCCGAAATCATACAGTCGCTTACTTAGATTGAGCCGGGCCAGACTGTCGTTTCGCGAATCGTATACCGCTATCTCTGACGGCTCTATGACCCGCAGCTCCGCAGTCAGGGAGAGACGCATGTCATCATCCGCCTCTACCTGTTCACTCAACGCCCGGGCTTGGGCCAGATCGGCTTCTGCCAGACTTCGCTCGGGATGTGCATGATCAGCCAATCCCAGGGCATACTCCAGTGTCAATGGCGAGGGAAGCGGCTCCTCGGCGCAAACCGGTTGGGATTGCAACAGGAAAACCATAAGCAGCAACAGGGCAACCTGCCGTATATCCAGCGAAAGGAACTCCCTATTCACTATTCTGTGGAATGACATTGCCTATTTTTCTTGGCGCAGCGCCCTTCTTTTTTCTCGTTTGTAGCGTGAAAAATTGGTCGTTTTGTAGTGATCATCAACGACAAATTCCCCCAGCCAAAGAAACTCCTGGGGATCATTAGTCGCACCGGTAAAGCGGGTTATCATGTTTCCATCCAGATCGAAAAAACCAAACACCGGGGTTGCACGGACCCTATATTGCCTGAAGGCGAAATCCTTCTCCTTCATGGTGTTGCCTTTAAAGTCAGCGATCTCGACGTCACCTTCTATATCCACCGTGTAGATCAGAAAGTGTTGTCTGAAATAGTCTTGAACCTCCACCTGGTTCAGCACCCGGGTCTTCATCCGATGGCAGAATGGGCACTCATCCATTTCAAACATGATCAGCACACCCTTTTTCCCCTCTTCCTTCGCCACCTCCAGTTCGTCGTTAAAATTGCCTAACGACTGGTCGAAAAAATATTCACCCGGATCCCGGGTTGCAGCTGTGATATCACCAATCAGCAGAAACAGGCAGGCAGTTAGCAGTAGATAGCGTGACATGGATCACTCCTTACTCGCGCATTGCATCGATAAAGCCCTCGATATCTTCCATGGTCAATGGCCCCACCTGACGGGCAACCAACTCACCTTCGGGATTGACCAGGAAGGAGGTAGGCAGCCCAGGCACTCGTCCCAGCTCGGTACGTGCAGCCGGTTCGGCGATGAGAATGGGATAGCTGAGAAATTGCTCGTCGACAAACGCCTTTAAGCGGGGTTTTTCGATACGTTCCATCGCAACACCCAATACGACAGCATCTGTATCTTTATGATTATTATGAAATACTTCCAGTTCTGGCAATTCCTCACGGCAGGGGGGACACCAGGTCGCCCAATAGTTCACCAACACCCATTTACCCCGATAATCAGAGAGGCGATAGCGTTTACCGTCCAGTCCCAGCAGTTCGAAATCCACTGTCTCCGCTGCTGCCATGACCGAATAAAGCGCTAACGCCATGATACATAACGCGCGCAGCAACGGACTCACATGGGACATATTTCTCTCCACTCTCTGTAGACAACAGGTTAATTCGTAATTCATTCTTTGACCGGACAACCAGGCCCGGGCACTAGATGCGTGACTAGGCAGATTCCTCTGACCCGCATTTTCGGGGTTAATTCCCATCAGTGCAATTCATGGAAACCACTATGCCTGGGTGTTATCTTCAACCAGTCAGATCAACTTATAATCCAGTCTTCGCTCAGATGAAACCAATCTTATACCATTTTCAACCAGCACAAAAATCATTATCTTACTGTATTTATTATAAAAATTAGAAGCTTGAATTGGTGCAGCCTGAACACCAGGGGGATGAAACTGTGCTGTGCCTTAATCAGGATGATATAGTGGGTAATTGAGCAAGAGCTCGAAGGAACAAGCTTTTTTAGGTCACCATGTTTGATTTTTTCTCCCACAGGAGCACACCACCATCTCAGGTACTCTTCTATGTACCGCAAGCGGATCCATTTGAGAATCCGTTGGTGGAAACCGACCCCGCCCTGCTTGGACAATGGGCGACAGCGCTACCCTTTGCCGACCAAACCCAGCTGGCGGAGACAGTTATCACCAGCCTAAGCCGGCTCAACCGCTATCCCGGCCAAGTCAAGAAGCGCCAGGAGCTGATGGAGATCTACACCACCCCCTGTGCGAGATTGATTCATGGCCAAGCAAAACGTAAATCTGAAGCCCCGCTACACCTGATACGCAAAGTGCTGTTGGAGATGGCATACGGGTACAGCCATATCGCCAATGAATGCATCAGCAACAAGGCGAATAGAAAAACACTGCAGCGTCTCAACCATGCGATCTATTATGCAATCAAATATTTCATCTACGAGTATATTCTGGCATGCGAAGATTTTGACTGCAGGAGTGGAAGGGTCTATCGGGATGTAACACGCCTGATGACCTATGCAGAAGAGCAAAAGATCCATAAAATTCAAATCGAGGATGCGGATCAGGCGGAACCGGAATACGCAACAATCATCCACCAGTACAATCGCTTTATCCTGTTGCTACTGCTCGATCCCTGTCATCTGCAAGAGGGTGAACCCCGGTTGTGTTTCGAGTATCTCAACACCTTGGCTGGAAATGCCCTTCTCACAGCCCCCAGCCCGCACACTGATATCACTGGGCACTATGTCATCGACCGGCTGGGGGAGGTATCACCCTATCTGTTCTACCCTGAGTGTCTGGAAAATCTGAATCAGCCCCGCTTCACCCTGTTCGATCTCAGCCCCGTCAGCAAGTTGCTGCATCAGAAGCTCAGACATATGGAACGATCTGAAGAGGGAAAACCCCAGGCGATCATGAAATTGACCATGCAGGAAGCCACGAACCTGCTGGCACGGATGTTGAAATCCTGGCATATCCGTCTCAAGCGTGACAGTGAACGCCATCCCACCTCGGGACAGGTCATGTTATGGGTCGGGGTAGACGCGGTTTACACCTATCTCAGCGGTCACAGTGTCTCTTCTCAATCCCCAGAGGATGAGATCGACATGACTCATCTGGGAAGCATTCAACAGGAAAAATCAAACAGCAGTTATCAATTCACGGCTATACGCACCAATCAAAGCCGCTCTGGGGTGGCACTCAAGGTCTCAAAAAATAGTATCAATACACCATTGGTCGGTGAATTGGTCCTATTTTCCACGCATCAGCAACGCCAGGAAAATGAGTGGAAAATCGGCATCGTAAAGCGTGTATTAAATTCAAATGGAGATTTGTTGGAGATCGGCATACAGTTTATTCTCGGAAAGGTCGAACCCATTACCTTGCGTCTGGCCAATCAACAACAATCGTCGACACCGCTGAAAGATCGAGCCGGGATCTTTATCGATCAGGGTCATACTCATCGTAGTTCACTTATCGTGCCGAAAAACTTCTTCGTCATCGGCAATGAATACCGCGTTGAGGAGATGGTTCCTGCACCTAGCGTCATCCCCCTGCAGCTACTAGAGACAACCTCCAGATTCGAGCGATACCGAATCAAGAACGCTTAAACCCGGTCAAGGATATCAGCCGGAAACGGTAAAGCTAAACGGCCCAAATACATCATCGGCGACTTTATATTTTATATTCCAATTACCATTGGTTAGATTGGGATTTTGCAGAACGCTGACATGACTACCTGTTAATGATGTAAATTGTCTGGGCGATGCCTCAGTCCAAACCGATGGTTCACTATCACCCTCGAACCACAACTTTGTTTCGATCTCAAGATTCGGCCAAAGATCATTCATGGTCACCAGCAACATATTGCCATTGGCGTTATCCACACTATTGGTAACGGCGATTGTAGGTCGTTGTTGATTCGCCCAATATTCTATGTTGTAGATCAGGTTCGTATCCCCGTAGATATTCATCCACATTGGATAATCGAAACCCGACAGAAATGCCGGATCGACAACATAGCCATCCCTTCCGGCATCCACTTTAAGCACCGACCTCCACAACCGTATAAAGTTGGTGAAATCCCCCAGATCCCTGATTCTAGTGAGCTCAGGAACCGCCGCCCTGATGGCTGCATTCCTCTGAAATGCATTCCAGAAGCGGCTCACAATAAAGTAATGACCCAGTGAACTGGGGTGAAAGCGATCATGGGAAAGCAGACCTAATCTTGCCACTTGAAAATAGCTGGTATCGATTGAGACATCCGCCAACGCTTGACACTCGGCATCCATAACCCGCCAGTTGTCGAGCCTCTCCTGCATCTCCGGTGAAATCAACTTGTCGAGCTCGGTAGGCTCGGAGGTGAACAAGTCATCCTCCCCGGGCATTCCCGACGTCTGGTGCATAAATGGTATGCAATACTTCTTCTTGATATTTTCTACTGCAACCTGGCTATGCTTTTCCTCATCGTAGGGCACCAACCTGGAATAAAGGATCAGCGCACCTGGGTTATTGGTTCTAAAGTAGGCGTAGAGCGCCTGGGCATCTGCAATCAACTCTGCTTGCGATCGATTTCCGAGTGAGAGTACGGCGTCATTAATCCCCAGTTCCACAATGATCACATCAGGATCACTAGCACTTGTCAGCTCTGCCCGGGTCTCTCCGGTCAGGGTATCGGTTTGGGTCATAGCCAAGTGATGGGTCAGGGCGCCAGCCCCGGTATGAAAGAAATCAACCTTAAGACCTTCTGACTTGAATGCGTCATCGATGAGATCGACCCATGTCTGGCGCCATGGAAAGACTGTCTCGCTGGCGCCTATGACAGCAAATTTGACAGTCTCATTTGCAGCAAGTAACTGCTTCAAGTTTGCCACATCGTCGCTCAACTGTTGCGCGATCATGGTTAACTTATCCAGAGAACGCTCGATCTCCAAAGGGGCATAATCGGGCTGGCTTTGCAGATCTGTCAATTGCAACAGATCGACCTCACGCCTGATATGCAACGCTTCATCACTGGGCAAGGGGCCGCTAATACCCGGGTACTCAAGCACGCCACCTGGATTGTTCTGCTGATCCGCATTCAGAGTGAGCGTGTAGTCAACACCCAGGGTCAAGACCTCTTCGATACCTACTCTGGTAATCCTGGTGACCCTGAGTTGCCCACTATCAAACAGGGTCATGGAAAACGGAAATGTGGTGCTGACTCCGTCCCCATAGAATGGGCCTTCTTCACTGATAATTGTGTGTACAGTCATGGAACATATCATCCATTGATTTAATATGCGTGCTGCATGCCCGCCAAAACATTACAAACCAGGGTAATATAGTTGGCGCAGATACATACAGCCATAGTGAATCGCAACCTGCCTTCAGCTCACACTATAGGAGAGTTGATCCTTTATTGAAAGATCGTTATAACAACTCATCCAGAGGTAAATCCATTGTTTTTTGCAAGTCCCTATTTATCTTTGCAATCAAAGTATTCAATGCGTATGGGGCAACTTTTACCTGCCCTTCATCCGGTAACACATAGGCATCGGAGCTGTATAACTCAGCCAGTGTTACCTGCCTAAGGTCTCGAGCCAACACCCAACCCTTATCATCCGTCTGCAGGACAAGTCGGGCACGTAACAATGACGAAAGTATGGAATCGAGTTGCTCTTCGGTTGAGTGCTGCAGTTGTGCCTGTAACTGACGGGTGGTGATTGACACCCCCCGTTGCTGGGATGCACGCAGCAGTTGCAGCATATTCACCGCAAGCAATAGCCTGTCCCCACGCTGCTGCATGCTCTCACGCCAATCAAAACGGTAGATACCCAGGCAGTAGGTGAACTCCGCACCCAACAGGGTCACCAACCAAGATAGATAGATCCAGATAAGAAAGATGGGTATGACCGCAAGCGTCCCATAGATCGCCTCATAGGTTGGAAAGGTCGTGATATAGAGAGCGAATCCCCTTTTTGTAGCCTCGAACAGGAGCGCCGCGATAACACCGCCGGCAAGGGCATGGCGCAGCATCACCGATCGATTGGGAACCAGGGCGTATAACAGGGTGAAGGCAAGCGCCGAGATCATGATCGGCATCATACTCAATAACCGTGAACTCACCATGACTACTGTTTCAGCCTCACTGAAGAAGGGAATGGATACCAGGTAGGAGGTCACACCCACACTGATCGCGATCAATATGGGTCCCAGGGAGAGGATTGCCCAATAAACAGTAAACGTGGCGAGTGGTGAACGTTTTCGTCGCACATGCCATATGGTGTTGAACGCCTTGTCGATATTACTCATCAACAGGAGCGCCACAAGGATCAGAAACAAAAATCCCACCCCACTGAGTTGTGCCGCCTTTTGACTGAAATTTTTCAGGTGCTGCTGGACGGCCTCACCGGCTGCGGGGACAAAATTCTGAAACAGGAAGTTTTCGATCTGACCCGAGATCCGGTCAGAGACGGGGAATATGGAAAGCAGCGCCAGCATCACCGTCATCAAGGGTACCAGTGAAAGAAGCGTGGTAAAGGTCAATGCAGCCACATGTTTGATACCCCCATCGTGACTGAAATGGTGCAGCCACAAGCGCAGGAAGGCGTTGACATGCTGGATTGCCGGGATACCCCTTTTGCCAACATCATTCTGGTTCATCACTGAAATCCATGTTTTTTCAATATTGATTCATCAGAACCGCTTGTGGAGCCATTCTCTCTGTATGGATACAATGACGGCAAATTAAGTTTGAGGCAATCCGCCATCTCAATCTATTTGTACTGATAGGAAGAGTGTCAACTCTCCTAGCAGAGGGGAATCGATTATGAGCATTGAAATCTACCACAATCCGCGCTGCAGCAAGTCCAGGCAGACCCTGCAGCTATTACAGGATAAGGGTATCGATCCCGATGTGGTCGAATATCTGAAAACGCCACCGGATAAGGCCACCCTGGAGCAAATCCTCGATATGCTGGGCTTGGAACCCCGTGAGTTAATGCGTAAAAAGGAGCAGGAGTATAAGGCCCTGCAACTGGATGACCCGGCGCTCACCCGGGATCAGCTTATGCAGGCGATGATCGCCAATCCGAAATTGATTGAACGTCCGATTGTCATCCAAAACGGCAAGGCTGCAATCGGCAGGCCCCCTGAAAAGGTCCTGGATATTCTGTAAACAGGCCCCCACTGAAGACCGGCCAATCGTATACAACAACAGGTAGCAGCTATGCCAGAAGTGTTGATTCTCTACTACAGTCGCTACGGCGCCACCGCTGAAATGGCCCGTAACATTGCCCGGGGTGTGGAGGAGGTGGCTGGGGTAAGCGCCAAACTGCGCACCGTGCCCGAGGTCTCCCCATGCTGCGAGGCCACCGAGGAGACCATTCCGGACAGTGGGGCACCCTATGTCAGCGAGGTTGAACTGCGTGATTGCGACGGCCTGATTCTGGGCAGTCCAACCCGCTTCGGGAATATGGCCGCCCCAATGAAACACTTCCTCGACACCACCAGCCAACTCTGGGTGGGTGGCGTCCTGATCGATAAACCCGCATCCGTCTTCACCTCCACATCCAGCCTGCACGGCGGACAGGAGAGTACCCTGCTGTCGATGATGATCCCCTTGCTGCACCATGGCATGCTGATACAGGGCGTGCCCTACAGTGAAACCGCGCTGTTGCATACCAAGAGCGGCGGCACACCCTATGGAGCCAGCCATCTGGCCGGCGGTGATAGCAAACTGCCGGTGACTGATGAAGAGAAACGCATCTGCAAGACCCAGGGCAGACGTATGGCTGAGACCGTGAAACGCCTCGAATCCTGACCCTGTAGTCGAGCCATGCCGATCCAGTTGCCACTCAGCCTCAGCATCCGCCCCAGTGTCGATTTCTCCACTTTCATATGCGGTCGAAATGGCGAGGCGATATCCCGCCTGCGTAGCGGCGCAGATCCCTTTATCTATGTGTGGGGGACATCAGGCAGTGGCAAGAGTCATCTCCTCCAGGCCTGTTGTCACCAGTCGCAACAGGAACAGGGTCAACCCGCCTACCTGCCTTTCAAGTCGGAACACGGCTTGCAGCCAGCCATGCTGGAGGGGCTAGAGGCGTTCTCCCTGGTCTGCCTCGATGACCTGGAGGTTCTAGCGGGCAAACAGGATTGGGAATTGGCAATTTTCAATCTCTACAATCAACTGCGTGAGGCGGGGGCAAAATTGATCGTTGCCTGTGACCGCCCCCCCGCTAAACTGCCGCTGCAACTCGCAGATCTCGGGTCAAGGTTGACCTGGGGACCCTGTTATCAACTGTTTCCATTGAATGATGAGGAGCGCCTGGAACTGCTGATCAGCAGCGCTGAACGAAGAGGCATGAGCATGAGTGCGGAGATTGCCAGTTTTCTGCTGCAACGCACCCCCCGGGATATCCACTTTCTAATCCTGCTCATTGAGCGGCTCGACCAGGCATCCCTAGCCGCACAAAGGCGGCTGACCATACCATTTGTGCGTGAAATCCTGAAACTGTGAAGGATTATACTAGGCGTTAATTGACCGGAGAGTGTGACATGACAACCATCCAGGATTCGATACAGGAGAAGCTTGAGTCGGCCTTCTCACCCCTCCACCTAGAAGTGACCAACGAAAGCCACATGCACAGTGTAGCGGAAGGTTCAGAATCCCATTTCAAGCTCTTGATCGTCAGTTATGCCTTCAAGGGAGAGAAGCCGATCAGCCGTCACCGCCTGGTCAACAAGGTGCTGGCGGAGGAGCTGCAGGGGGGGGTTCATGCCCTTGCACTCCACACCATGACCCCGGAAGAGTGGTTCGAAAAGGGGGGCAAGGTCCCTGAATCACCACCCTGTCTTGGCGGCTCAGCGCAGGAGCAGGATTAGAGCTGGATCGGGTTTGGTCAAGCGAAATGGCTGCATCGGTCGTCGAGATACAACACCGATAAGTTTCGGCTTGTGGCGCGGCAAACCGCACCACAAGCGTTGGATTAGGGCTGCTGTGTCAGGTGGCTGACGAAGCGAAATAATCCCTGGTCAACTTGAATACCACCGGACTCAACAACAACAGGGCGATCAGATTGGGTATCGCCATCAGGGCATTCAGGGTATCCGCCACCAGCCAGACGAAACTGAGGAACTCCTGAGCCACTGCCCCAAGTGGAATCATCACTATCCAGGCAACCCGGAAGGGGGTGATCGAACGAACCCCAAACAGGTACTCGACGCAGCGCTCCCCATACACGCTCCATCCCAGTATGGTGGTGAAAGCGAACACAGCCAATCCAAGAGAGACCACGTAACTGCCGATCCCGGGCAAAGCGGTTTCGAACGCCAGTGAGGAGAGGGCAGAGCTGGTCTCACCGCTGGTCCAGGCACCGGTCACCACGATGGCCAGGCCGGTGATGGAACAGACTATCAAAGTATCAATGAAGGTGCCGAGCATAGCCACCGTGCCCTGGCGTACCGGATTGTCGGTCGCCGCCGCTGCGTGGGCGATGGGGGCGCTGCCCAGACCCGCCTCGTTGGAAAAAATTCCCCTGGCCACGCCGAACTGGATGGTAAGCCAGACGGCGGCACCGGCAAACCCGCCCGTGGCGGCTGTCGGGGTGAAGGCTTCGCTGACGATCAGCACCAGGGCATTGGGTATGTCACCGGCATAGAGTACCAGCACCACAAAGCCGGAAAGCAGATAGGCCAAGGCCATGAACGGTACCAGCTTACCGGCCACTTCGGCGATACGACGGATACCGCCGATCAATACCAGTGCGGCCAGAACCGCCATCACCAGGCCTGTCACCCAGGGCGCGATCTGCAATCCTTCGTTGGTCGACAAGGCGTTGGCCACCGAGTTGGCCTGCACCGTATTACCGATGCCAAATCCCGCCAGGGCGCCAAAGATGGCGAACAGGGTACCCAACCAGGCCCATTTTGCATCCAGGCCGTTCTTGATGTAGTACATGGGGCCGCCCACATGATTACCGTTTTCGTCCACCTCACGATAGCGTACCGCCAGCACCGCCTCGGCGTATTTGGTGGCCATGCCGACCAGGGCGGTACACCACATCCAGAAGATGGCCCCCGGCCCGCCTATCGCGATCGCTGTCGCCACACCGGCGATGTTGCCGGTACCGATGGTTGCGGAGAGTGACGTCATCAGGGCATTGAACGGGCTGATCTCACCCTCACCCTGCCCCTCTCGACCCCGCCACAACATGCGAAAACCGTAGTTCAATCTGGCCAATGGCATCAGTTTCAGGCCAATCATGAGAAACAGTCCGGTGCCCAAGATCAGCACCAGCATCAGCGGCCCCCAAACGATCCCATTCACCCAGTCAATCAGCTTTGTTAAGTTTTCCACCCTTCACACCCCCCTCTCTATTTGTCATGGACTTCAGAGAATTATATCCGTTTGCCCACACTGTTCCGTTATCGGCCCCACTATACACACCCCAGGTATCTGAATTCAAAAAGAAATTTTGATTAATGGAAACTCCCTATTGAGATCCTGCGGGTTGCCGGTTAATCTCAACATCTTCAACACAACTCAATTTGGATCCTACCCATGTCAGTCTGTGAAAGTCTAAAAGGGTACACCCGGAAACATGAACGTCTGGCGGATCTCTTTTCCCTGCTCGCAGTAGCGCTCTTATTCGGCACCCTCTACATTGTTTTGGCCTACCATACACCAATCGTCGCCTGGTTGAAGAAAGATGCCGTTATCCATGTACCTGTCGCCATCGCCCTGCTGGTATTTGATATCTTCATTATGTACATGTGCCTGAATATCGGTGCGACCCGTTATGATGATGAGGAGGATGAGCGCTGCTTCCATACCTTCAAGGGGCGCCGTAGTGGAAGCGGATCCATCGGTGTCATGTTCAGTAACTGGCTGCATCATATGGAGCAGGTGGGTAAAAAACACCGCTGACATGCCCCCCCGCTCGCACCGAATCTTCAACTCTCCCGTCATAGTGCTTGTTCTCTGCGCACTGGTTTCATCGATGAACAGTGGCTGTGTCTCCATGGCCACTGACCGGCTGGCCTCAAACCTCTCCAATGCGATGCTGAATCAGACTGATCCGGACCTAGTGCGCCAGGGTGCACCCGCCTATCTGTTGCTCCTCGATTCACTCATTGAAGAGAGTCCAGATGACCAGCAGCTGTTATATGCCGGTGCCAAGCTTTACAGCGCATACGCCGGCGGGTTGGTGACAAATCCCCAGCGGCAGAAAGGTCTTACCCAAAAGGCCCTGGATTACGCCGGGCGCGGGGTATGCCAAACAAGACCCGGCATCTGTGAAAAGAGATCGGAGCCTTTCGATGAATTTACCGCGGTCATTCAAGCAACGAACGCCGGGGATCTGCAAGGACTCTATCTCTATGCCACGAGCTGGGCGGGCTGGATCCAGGCCCGCAGCGATGACTGGAACGCGATTGCCGACCTGGCAAAGGCCGAGGTCATGTTACAACGGGTGGTCTCCATCGACCCGGAATACGAAAAGGGTCGCGCGCAACTCTATCTGGGTGTGATCAAGAGCCAAATCCCTCCCGCACTAGGGGGTAAACCTGAAATTGGTCGTCAACACTTCGAACAGGCCATGAACTACTCCGCGGGAGAGGACCTAATTGTAAAACTGGAATTCGCTCGACACTATGCCCGCCTGGTTTTTGATAAAACCCTACACGATAGATTACTGAACGAGGTCATCGAGGCGGATCCGGTAAAACCGGGCCTCACCCTGACCAACATCATGGCCCAACGACAGGCCAGGCAGCTGCTTGAAGACGACTATTTTTGAGTTTCAGACACCGGTACTCACACGCATATCCAGTAAATTAGACACTTTGCGTCTATTTGCGGTCTGATAACGTACATTAAACTGTATCCGGATATAAACGGCGTTGTAAAAAAGGCCGTGTATATGCTGGATGTTGTTGAGACCACTAGATTGCGCTGAGGGGTACACCATGTTCCGCATCATGAGCACACTGCTGCTGCTACTTCTGCTAAGCCCGTCAAGCCAGGCAGCCACCACGTTGAAGATTGCCACCCTGGCTCCCGACGGCACCAATTGGATGAAACAGATGCGGGCGGCAGCGAAGCAGATTAAGCAGCAGACCGAGGGCAGAGTCAAAATCCGCTTCTATCCCGGCGGCGTGATGGGAAACGATAACAGTGTCCTGCGTAAGATCCGTATTGGACAACTGCATGGTGGCGCCCTAACAGGCGGTGGACTGAGTATTATCTACAAGGATGCCCATCTTTATACCCTCCCTTTCCAGTTCCGAAATCTTGAGGAGGTGGATGCGGTACGGCAGATAATGGATCCACAGATCTTGGAAGGCATTAAAAAACAGGGATATATCAGTTTCGGTCTGAGCGAAGGCGGCTTTGCCTATTTGCTCTCGAACTCACCTGTCACATCCACCAACAATTTGAAGCAATTAAGGATCTGGATACCTGAAGGGGACCAGGTGAATGCATCCATGTTTCAGTCGCTGGGTATATCTCCAGTCCCCTTACCCCTGACCGATGTGCTAACCGGACTCCAGACCGGACTCATCGACACCATCGCCAGCGCCCCCATAGGAGCCATCGCCCTGCAGTGGCACACCCGGGTCAGTTATCTGACTCAGGTACCCCTCGCCTATCTCTACGCCACGCTGGTGTTAAAGGAGAAAACCTTCAATAAGCTGGAAAAAGGGGACCAATCCATACTAAAACAGATACTCGAAACCACATTTGATAAGATAGACCAGCAGAATCGCAAGGATAACGAGCAAGCCTTGCTCGCACTTAAAAAACAGGGGATCGAGTTTGTCAGTCCCAGCGCAAGCCAACAGCAGGCCTGGGAAACCCATGCGAACAGCACGATTCGAAAACTCAGTGACGAAAAGGTCTTCAGCAAACAGATGTTGAACAGGATGCAGTCGTTGATTCAACAACAGAGACAAGTGGCAGTGACCAAGTAGATACCCACCCGTCGCAGCGCTATTTGTTCTACACTAAGAGATCAGTCACCAAGAGCCCGATCAGCCTATGAAAAAACGTAACATCACCCATGATCGATGCTGCCTCCAAGCACGCGGATTATAAATTCTATACAATTTGTCAGCATAGGCTGATAGTGATAGGCACCTGACCATCAACATAACGCAAACAACCAGCATGAATCTCTACAAACCGGATAAGGCAGTAGAAGAAAAGGAACGCTTCGATACATTATTGAAAAGTCCGAATGTCACTATTGAACGTATCCTCAGCCCCCCTGATACAGTCACTGAGGTATCGCAACAGCCCCATGACGAATGGATTTGTGTATTGCAAGGGAGCGCAAAACTGGAAATGGACAACCGGGAGATCACACTCTATCGGGGAGACAGTGTCCTGATACCGGCACATACCGCTCATAGGGTATTAACCACCAGCCATCAGCCCCACTGTATATGGCTGGCCATTCATATCTTGTAACCCGAATCCCCATTTAACATCTACATTAATCGAAAAACAGATCCCCACTGAGCATGATTTAGCACCATGTTATTCACTGTGAAACGTATCAAACAGTTGATACTGCTTTTCGAAGATAGCCTGATGGTAATCCTTCTGAGTGCCACGATCCTGCTTGCTGCCAGCCAAATCGTGTTGCGCAATCTGTTCGACAGCGGTCTGATCTGGGCCGACCCAACCCTGCGTATCATGGTTCTATGGCTTTCTCTGTTGGGGGCCATTGCCGCCACCAGGGAGGATCGCCATATCCGTATCGATCTTTTCTCCCATAGATTATCGAAGCGGAGCCGTTCGGTTCTATCCATCATCAACAATCTCTTCAGTGCCATCATCTGTGGCATCATAACCTGGCATGCCATTCGCTTCGTCCACCTGGAGTGGCAGGATGGCGCCATACTTTTCGCCAGTCTGCCCGCCTGGCTGGGTGAGATCATCATACCCATTGGCTTTGGCGTTATGACCATGCGTTTTCTGTTCAACATACCCCTGCAACTGCTGCATAGGGGTAATGAATGATTATCGCACTGGGTCTGATCCTGCTGGCGCTGTTCGGTGCGCCACTCTTCACCATTATCGGTGCCAGTGCCCTCTGGGGCTTTTACCAAGCCGACATCGATCTATCGGTTGTGGTCATCGAGTTCTTTCGCCTGGCGGAGATGCCGGTGCTTTTGGCCATTCCTCTGTTTACCTTCGCTGGTTATCTGCTGAGTGAGAGCGGTGCTCCCCATCGCCTGGTAAGACTTACCCAGGCGCTGCTGGGTTGGATCCCCGGCGGCATGGCCTTTGTCGCCCTGGTTGCTTGCGCCCTGTTCACCGCATTCACCGGTGCTTCAGGCGTCACCATCGTGGCACTGGGCGCCCTGCTCTACCCCGCTCTGCGGGAGGCGGGATATGGACAGGGCTTCAGTCTCGGGCTGGTAACCACCTCCGGAAGCCTGGGGCTGCTGTTCGCCCCGGCCCTGCCGTTGATCCTGTATGCAGTCGTTGCCCAGCAGCTGGGGATTGGCGGCTCCATAAGCGTGGATGAGATGTTCCTGGCAGGCCTGCTTCCCGGCCTGTTGATGCTGTTGATACTCGTTGCCTGGGCCCTCTGGTCGGGTCGAAAGCTGCCGCTGAACGAGTTTACTCTGGATGAGGCAAAATCGGCCATACGTGAGGCTGCCTGGGAGATCCCTTTACCGATCATCCTGCTTGGCGGAATCTACAGCGGTTACTTTGCACTTTCCGAGGCCGCCGCGGTTACTGCGGTCTACGTGCTTATCGTCGAAGTCTTCATACACAGAGAGATCTCCCTCAAAAAGCTCCCGGAGGTGATGCGTGAGGCGATGTTGCTGGTAGGGGGGATCCTGGTCATACTCGGACTCTCGATGGCATCCACCAACTACCTCATCGATGCGGATGTTCCAAGCCAACTCTTCGACTGGCTGCATGAGCGGGTCGAAGACCCGCTCACATTCCTGATACTGCTGAACCTGTTTCTGCTGGTACTCGGCACCATGCTCGATATCTTCTCGGCGCTGGTTTTGATGGTCCCGCTACTGCTACCTGTCGCTATCGAGTACGGTATCGATCCGGTCCATCTCGGGATTATCTTTCTGGCAAACATGCAGATTGGGTACTTCACCCCACCAGTGGGTATGAATCTTTTCATTGCCAGTTATCGCTTCGGCAAGCCGATCGCTGAAATCTACCGCGCCACCCTTCCCTGGTTTGTCCTGCTGTTTGGCGCAGTATTGATTATCACCTATTGGCCCACACTCTCACTCGCCTTGCTCGAGCGTAATTGAGCACTTATTCGACCACTCAATTCAAACCCGGCGAGTCCCAACATAATCAGTGCAGCGCCTGCCCATACCCGTAGGTCCACCTGTTCCGCGTTTAACCATTTCCCGGCCAACAGCGCGATGACCGGGGTCATCAGGGTTATCAGTGCCACCTTGGTCGTCTCCACATAACGCAATACGTAGAAATAGAGGGCAAAACCGAGCACCGAGCCAACCACCCCCAGATAGACAATGGATGTAAGCGCTCGCTGCTCGACCACCACGGGCCAGCTCTCGCCCTGTAGAAACCAACTCAACAGAAACAGTGGCACCGCCACCATCAATCCACCGGCAGTCACTACCAGACCATGCAGCTGGGCATCGATACGCTTTATCCAGACCGCGCTGGCTGAGTGAGTGACCACCGAAACCAAGACACCGCTCAATCCCAAGACGAAGCTCACACCAAGCTCCACCCCCACGGAAAAGATCGTCGCCAAACCCACCAGCGCAATCATTACCGCCAGGAAACGCTGCAGATCGAGACCAGGCTCCTGCAACCAGATCCGCGCCATCAGGCCGGTAAATATCGGGGACAGTCCGAATACCACCGAGATCCATCCCGAAGGTATAAACTGGGATGCCCAATAGACCGCCGTCATGGCAATGAAGATCCCCAGACCCGCAGCCAGATAGGTGTGTCGCGCACGTTTATGCCAGGCCAGGCGCTGACCGATCAGTCGCAGTACCAACAGCGCCAGGGTGACGCCGATCACCATCCGGCCGGTCACACCAAACAGATAGCCAACACCCTCACCGCTCCACTTGATGGCAAGCGGTGTGGTACCCCAGATCAGCACGATCCCAAGATAGGCGGCCGGTACGGACATTTAATTACCTCCTGTAACGAAAAAGGCCGCAGATGATGTCATCTGCGGCCTTGGAAAAACTCAATTAGGTGTTTGCTAACTTCGTATCAAACTCCCGGACGCAGATGTATAACCGACTGCCCATACAGGTAGGCGGCGGCGCTTAATCATCATCTTTGTCTGGTGGAAGTTGTGCATGCCTATGAGCATGCATGCTCATGGCGATAAGGTCAAGTAGAGTTTTAAGATGTTACAATCCTTGCTCAACAGCAAGACAAGCACAACACCACAATATGCAACTCTCCCCTCTCTTCCCCCCCAGTGTCGTGATCGTCAACTCCACTGAAGAGATGTGGCTGAAACCGCTCTGCATTGAAGAGGAGAAGCTGATTGAGGGGAGCGTTACAAAACGCCAAAGGGAGTTTCGTGCCGGCCGCAACGCGGCCCATGCCGCCCTGAGACAGCTCGACGCCCCTGCTGGACCATTGCTACGCGGCACAAAACGTCAACCGATCTGGCCGGATGGATTTATCGGTAGCATCAGCCACTGCAATGACAATTGCGTCGCCGCCTGTGCGATTGCAGGCGAGATCGTCAGTTTGGGTATAGACGTCGAACCACTCGCACCGCTAAAGCCGGGAATTGCCCGCTATATAGATACGGATGAGGATAAGGCATTCATGCAACGCCATAAGGATTTGCCGCCACGCTTGATTTTCAGCGCCAAGGAGAGCCTGTATAAATGCTACTACCCTCTGGTCGAGCGCTTTTTCGGCTTTCAGTCGGTCTCACTGGATATCGACGCCTCGCGTCAGCAGTTTCAGTTCAGGCCCAGCGCCGCATGTACCATTGAGTTCCCGCAAAATCTGCATTTTCACGGCCGCTATCTGATTACCGAGAGACACCTCTATACAGGTTGTTATTTGACAATCGCCATGCCGGTGAAAGATTAATTCGAGCTTATGGTTTCCCCATCAGCACGGAGACACCGGTGGCGGTCCATCGATCACCGCCAACAGTCGGTTTTCCACTGTTATTCCAGAGCTCGGCTGCTTGCTCAGGAGAGATTGCATTGACCTTCAATTCAATCGCTTCCTGCGAGAGTGCCTCTATGTAGCGATCTTTTCCCACCATATCGATTAAATCGTGATAATCGATTTCCCTGCTTGAGTCCTGATTCAACATATCGAGAACATCGTCCACATGATTGGCTTCAATGAGTTCGATGGCGCGCTTCTCCAGCGCATCTCGCTCTGCCTTGGCGCGTTGTTTCTGCACGAGAATCAACTCTCCCTTGCGAAACATATCCTCATTCCAGGTCTCAATCGCCACACGTACCGATTTCGTGGCAAGATGGGGAAAATTACTTGTAATGCGGCGCAGGTGCCCCACCGCTTCTCTTGCCGCAAATACAACCTCGTACTCCTCGCCTTCGATCTCTACGGTTTCGAATTCTTCATTCATGACTAGTCATACCCCTTAACCTATTATGGTTTAGCGGCATCCCTTCTAATTCCTTTACAATCACTGGCAGCCCATCAAACCTGGCCTTATACTGGCCCCCTTCCGTTAAGGCCTGGAAACACCAAGAGAAACTTCACAACATGTACGCAGTCAGCAAAGAGATCCACTTCTGTTATGGCCACAGGTTGCTCAACCACCAGGGAAAGTGCCGCCATCTCCATGGTCACAACGCCAAGGCCGTCATCCGCCTCGAAACGGAACAACTCGATGCCTTGGGTATGGTGTGTGATTTTTCAGATATCGGTGACTATGTGAAGAGTTGGATCGAAAAGACCCTGGATCACAATATGTTGCTGCATAGGGACGACCCGGTCCTGCCTCTACTGCAGCAGGCCGGTGAAACCGTATACGTGATGCAGACCAATCCCACCGCAGAGAATATCGCCCGGCTAATCTTTGAACATGTCGAAGCAGGGGGTTTTCCAGTCGTTGAGGTAGCGATATTCGAAACAGACAGCGCGCTAGCCAGTTACAGAAGGGATCCGTAAGAGACAACCTAGGCTCAGGTACACCCGACAGCACAAGAGTGTGCTGTCGGATGTCTGAGTAAAGAATATCAGCTCCACTTCCTGCCAATCGTCAGCGCTTTATGGGAACCAGGGCGATAACTGGTATTAGCGGACAGTTCAGCCGATGTCGTTGTAGCCACGCTCTTCGTGCAGCGCGATATCCAGACCCTGGATCTCCTGCTCCTTGTTGACTCGCAATCCCAACAGGGCATCCACCACTTTCAGGATCACAAAGGTTGCCACGGCGGTAAATGCGACGGTTGCCAGGACGCCTATCACCTGCACATAGACCTGACCCCCCATGCTATCGATACCATCGGCAAAACCATAGCCGGAAAAGACCCCCAGGGAGGTCGAGGAGAACACACCCGCGAGGATTGTGCCGAGCATACCGCCGACACCGTGCACAGGAAAAACATCGAGGGAGTCGTCGATCTTCAACACCTGTTTCAGGTAGTTGGTGGCGGAAAAGCAGATTGCCCCCGCCAGCAGACCGATCACCAGCGCCCCGGCCGGACCGACAAAACCGGATGCGGGGGTAATCGTACCCAAACCGGCCACCATTCCGGTCACCGCACCCAAGGCACTGGGCTTACCGAACTTGATCCATTCACGCACCAGCCAGGTCATGGCACCGGTAGCGGCAGAGATATGGGTCACCAGCATCGCCATGGCGGCGTTACCATCGGAAGCAAGCGCACTACCGCCGTTGAAGCCGAACCAACCGACCCAAAGCATGCCGGCACCGGCGATGGTCATGGTCATGTTGTGGGGCATCATTGAAGCGGTGCCAAAGCCATTCCGGGGTCCCAATACCACGGCGGCTACCAGGGCCGCCACACCGGCAGTGATGTGGACCACCGTGCCACCGGCGAAATCATACAAACCCATACTACCCAGCCAACCACCGCCCCAGACCCAATGAGTGATCGGCACATAGACCACAAACAGCCAGAGTGCACTGAACAACAGCATCGAGGAGAAGCGCATGCGCTCGGCAAATCCACCCACGATCAAGGCGGGGGTGATAATGGCAAAGGTCATCTGGAACAGCATAAACAGGGATTCCGGAATGTCCCCGGAGAGGGTCTCCCGTCCGATACCCGCCATCAGCACCTTGCTGAAGTCTCCAATCCAGGCGTTACCTTCGCCAAACGCCAGGCTGTAGCCCGCGATCAGCCAGAGAATGGAAACTATGCCGGCGATAGCGAAACACTGCATCAGGACAGATAGCACGTTCTTGGCTCTTACCAGCCCGCCATAGAACATAGCCAGACCCGGTAGGGTCATGAATAGCACCAATGCGGTAGAAGCCATGATCCAACCGGTATTCGCGCCATTCAGTGAGGCATCTTCCGCCAGGCAGATTCCCGGCAACAATAATAGTGCAGCTGTCAGCAGTCCGCTGAACCTTTTGTTTTTACTACTAATCATGCTTTCCCCTCAATACTGTCAAATCTTGTATTTAGCCCCTGAGCACCAAATCAAGCAGAGCATTTTAAGTGAAATAAAACACAATTACTCAATTTCTTCCACGAATACGGTGGCTTAGGCCCTGGCTACGAACCTCAAGTTATTGAAATAAAAGCCGATAGAGTTCTCATAACACATTATTTTACGAATTTTAGTGCCGAAATTACTTGATATATAAGAAATCGCTTATATAATTTATCTAGTATTCTTTGGGGTTTTTTGGGAACATAGCCGAGCCATGAGCATGCTGTTTAAGGACTTCGAGAAAAGCGATCCAATGAAGCAGGAGGTATTACCCTTCAGGATCAACAGTGTCGAACGGCTTCCCGCCCTGGCTCAGGATGAGTCCTGCAAAATCATCAAGCAGTATTTCGACTACCTGGAGTCGATGCTGGGTCGCAAGCAGAATGAAATCAACATTGTTCAGTTACGCGAGATACTGACCGAAATTTCCGGTTTTATCCGCTCTGAAAAGAGCCAGATCCAGGATGACGGCTACATGCGTATGCTCAACCGTCTGACCACGATCTACGCCAAAGGCATCCAGTTAGAGGACGACAAGGCCTTTACCGGGACAGCTGTCAATTTCGCCGATATCATGAATACGGTCAGCCAATCCTACGCAGGCTACGACTATAGAGAATCCGTGGGACTCATGCTGCACTATATGAACAGGCTCTTCAACGATCGGGAAGAGAGCTGGCTTGAGGTATTCGAGCACTTAATGGCCATGCCCGATTCCCATGTTCTGCAGATGCTCAAGGAGCAGCACCTGCAGGAGATTAAAAACTGGGTGGAAGAGGGAGTCGACAATCTGTTTGCGATCTGGGATGAGCAACTGGATGTGATCTCCAATCTCAGCAATGAGATCTATCAGCTGGACAAGCAGATCCTGCAGGTCAATCAACAATTGCGAAAGAACCTGATGGGTGCGGCTGCGTCCAACATTATCTACCTTAAAAATGTCCAACTCCGCCAGGAACTGGATCAATTGCGGCAAAACCGCATGGAACTGGACATGGCCCGGGATGGAAAACTCGAGTTGGCCAACCTGCTGGATGAGAACATCCACGAATTCGGGGATAGGCTCACCGAGATAAGACGCAGCACCCAGATACAACTCGTCTGGGACAATTCGGCTCAAGCCTGATCCAACGCGGACGGCACACTACCCCCAAATAAAAAGGCCTGACGAGAGTCAGGCCTTTTTATTTGGTAGCAAGGGGCAGATTCGAACTGCCGACCCCAGCATTATGAGTGCTGTGCTCTAACCAACTGAGCTACCTTGCCAGAAGCTGTTATGAAGGGCGTGGAATATACTGTTGCCATACTCCCCTGTCAATATCAGACGTTGAAACGGAAGTGGATCACGTCCCCATCCTTGACTACATACTCCTTGCCCTCAGAGCGTAGTTTACCCGCCTCCCTGGCCCCCTGCTCCCCTTTGCAATTGACAAAATCCTCATAGGCCACGACCTCGGCGCGGATGAAACCGCGTTCGAAATCGGTATGGATCACCCCGGCCGCCTGGGGTGCCGTGGCACTCTGGGGAATGGTCCAGGCCCTGACCTCTTTTTCGCCGGCGGTAAAGTAGGTTTCAAGGCCCAACAACTTGTAACCCGCCCTGACGACCCGGTTCAAGCCCGGCTCATCCAGCCCCAGGTCAGCCAGAAACTCACCACGCTCATGTTCGTCCAATTCCACAATCTCCGCCTCGATGGCGGCACACACAGGTACCACCTCCGCACCCTCACTGGCCGCCAATGCTGACAGCGCATCCAGATGGGGATTGTCCTCAAAACCATCCTCCGCCACATTGGCAATGTAGAGTACCGGCTTGATTGTGAGCAGAAACAGATCCCGTAACTCCGCCCTTTCATCCTCATCCATGGCCATGCTGCGAACCGGTTTGGCACTGTTCAAATGATCCTGCACCCTCTCCAGCAAGGCCTTACGCGCCAATACCTTTTTGTCACCGGTCTTGGCCTGCCTGAGACTCTTCTCCAGCGCCTTCTCAACCGATTCCAGGTCGGCCAATCCCAACTCCGTATTGATAACCTCCACATCGCTGATCGGATCCACCCGACCGGCCACATGCACAACGTCACTATCCTCAAAACAGCGTACCACTTGAGCGATGGCATCGGTTTCACGGATGTTGGCCAGAAACTTGTTCCCCAGTCCTTCCCCTTTGGAGGCCCCGGCAACCAGCCCGGCAATGTCCACGAATTGCATACTGGTGGGAATCACCGCTTGCGGATTGACAATGGATGCGATCACATCCAGGCGATGGTCGGGGAGGGGCACCACACCCACATTGGGATCGATGGTGCAAAAAGGGTAGTTTTCCGCAGCAATTGTAGCCTTGGTCAAGGCATTGAACAGGGTTGACTTACCGACATTCGGCAGACCCACGATACCGCATTTGAATCCCATCTAGAACGACCCCTGGAAAAAAGGGGCAAGCATACCGGAAAGGTGGGCTGATGCCAAAGCTACTGAATGACGAATAATTTCCCGAAATTGGCTATTCGCAACACATCCTGTACTGCGTCGTTACCGTTTTTAAGCACTACACCGTCGCTGTCTGAAGAACTGTGTTCACGCAGTTGCAGCAGCATACCCATTGCAGAGCTGTCCAGATATTCGGCATTGGTCAGATCGACCACAAAGACCTTCTCACCCTTTGGAAAGGCCTTATAGGCCTGCATGAACTCCTGATGGGTGGAGAAATCAAACCGCCCGGAAATAACAATGGTAACGCTCTTTTCATCCGGGGAAAGTTCGCTGGATATGGACATGGGACCTCCTCCTCACTTTATACATGTTCTAAATAGCGTCAATAATAGACCAAGCTTTACCCGGGATTACGGGCTAGCAACTCTGTAGCCAGAGACTGGAACTCCTTCGCCGACTGGCTACCGGGCTTATACTCGAAAATGGTACGTCCTATGCCAGGGCACTCGGCGATGACTGCCGCTTCCCGTATCGGGGTATGAATCAGCTGATCGGAAAAGTGCCTCTTCAGCTTTTCCGAAACCTCTTTGCAGAGTCGCCGGCGGGGAAAGTAACGGTTCAATGCAATCCAGGTGGGCAGCGGTTTGCTCAGGTAGGGTTCGAACTTCTTTATGGTGAGCATCATCTTGGCCAGGCCATTCAATGACATGTGATCTCCACTCACCGGAATCAGTGCTTCATCGGCGGCAAAAATTGCATTCGCCACCAATAATCCTGACGATGGCGGACAATCGAACAGGACAAACGCCTGATCATCCAACGCCCCATCCAATGCCTGTTTCAGCAGCTGAGCCCTCGACGCACCGCCATCGTGCAGGTGCTCGATCTCCTGCAGGCAATCGCCAGCGGGAATCAATGTCAGCATGTCCCTGATCCCCTGTTTCACCGATGCGGGATCCTGTGCCTCGAGCATCACCTGATCGATCCCCTTCGCAGGTGCGCGAAAGATGCCGTAACTGGAGGCCAACTGCCCTTGCGGGTCCAGGTCGATCACAGTGACCCGGTGACCGGCAAGGGCCAGGGCATGTCCCAAATTGGTGGTGATCGTGGTCTTTCCCACACCACCTTTTTGATTAATCAACGCAATTCGTCGCATGCCTGTCCTGTCCGTTATCGATCGAGATCCAGCTTGGTCTATGCGCAGCCAATATTTCAGAGGTTCTTGATCTTAAAAGAAAAATACCAGTATTAAATAGACTATCGACCCTCAAAACCAATTCTTTAGATCACCACGGGGGATGTAATTTCAGGAACTGCATAGCGAAACACACAATCCATATCCCCCCAGGGCAGGATCTACACCATATTTCTCAACTAAAATAGTCGCTCCTCAGGTAAACTAGGGTCTGTTAACACCAAGATTATGCTATTGAATTTGTTACTAACACTGTTGCTCCTCCTGAGTACCCTGGGAACCGCCCGGGCTGTCACCCTCGATCTGCCTCCAGAGGGTGATGATGTAGTGGGCAGGATCTTCATGCTGACCACGCGCTATGAGGAGACATTCTCCGATATCGCCCGCACCTATGACATCGGCTACCGACAGATGGTAGCGGCCAACCCCGAGGTGGACCCATGGTTGCCGGGTGAAGGCTCGGAAGTCGTCATCCCCCAACAGTACGTCCTGCCACCGGGTCCCCGCGAGGGTCTTGTCATCAACCTGGCTGAACTGCGCCTCTACTACTTTCCCCAAGATCGTCCCGTGGTCATCACCTACCCGATAGGAATAGGTCGTGAAGGGTGGAGCACTCCCACCGGAGAGACCTCGGTTATCGGCAAAAAGAAGGATCCGAGCTGGACCGTTCCCAAATCGATCCTGCAGGAGCACGAAGAGGATGGCGATCCGCTGCCGCCAATTGTGCCGCCCGGGCCCGATAATCCACTCGGAAATCGTGCCATCTACCTGGGCATGAATGGCTATCTGTTGCATGGAACCAATAAGCCCTATGGCGTTGGCATGCGGGTCAGTCACGGTTGTATCCGTCTCTATCCTGAAAATGTTGAACAATTTTTTGAAGAGATTGAAATAGGTATCCCGGTCAGGATTATCGATAAACCCTTCAAGGCCGGTTGGCTGAAGGGTGAACTGTTTGTCCAGGTCCATCCTCCTTTGGTCGAATATGTGGAGGAGCGAGGCAACAACTACACCGAACTGGTGAATGCGGTGGTCAACAAGCTGGGCGAGGATCAGCGCAGGCCGGATTGGGATCAGCTACACAACTTCATTGAACAGAAAACCGGTATACCCATGCCCCTTTACCTATGGCATGAAAGTGCGGTCGCAGACGGCAATTAAAAAACCCCGACAGGCGTATAACCTGTCGGGGTTTTTGTGTCGATTAGTGCAGGGCTTATTTAGCCATTGCCTTCTCTGACATACGGCCACAACGCTCACTACAAGCTTCAGCGGCATCTTTAGCCGAGTTAGCGGCCTTGAGAGCAGCATCAGCAGTACCTTGAGCGGTAGCAGCATCCAGCTGAGCCTCTTTGGCAGCTTTCATGGCAGCATCGGCTGCAGCCTGGGCGTTGGCGACGTCCTCTTGCAGACCGCTGTTAGTCGCACAACCTGCGAACAAACCAACAGTAAGAATCATTGCGGCGGTTTTCATGATGGTGGTTTTCATAATTACTCTCGATCTCTCTACGAATTAATTATTACATTGTGTGTAAACTACACACCCCTTCTACCTGGTCGTGCTGATGCAGAGCTTCCCAAATAGACCCTAGAATATACTGCAAGTCACGGCCTATTCGGGACTCACCTCCCTAAGGACCAGGTAACAAACAGTCCTTCCATGTCAAAACCCAGGTAGAGGCATCACCTATACCGGCATGACAGTTGTGGCTACTGGCTCCCCATCTCGCTGCATCCACAAGATCCAGGTTGATAGAGCAGCAGCATCTGGCACGAAAGCTTGAGCTAAAATTCAAACAAATTCAATGGCAAGTTTCCAAATTTAAGAACTTTTTTCAATTTTTTCCATCAACTTCGCTACCTGTCTCCTCTCTTCCATGAGAACTCGACTTCACAACACGGGAAAATCCCAAACCACGGGGATCGGAAGCAGCCTCGATTTCACCCAGTTGTTTGTCCCATAAAATCGCCTGCATGTTTCCATATTGGCTATCGAGAGGCTTTAAATTGTGTCCCATTGCAGTCAACTGCTGTTTCATTTCATCACTGAAAGCGCCCGCTTCGAATTGAACGGCATCGGGTAGATATTGATGATGAAAACGGGGCCTTTCCACCCAAATTTTCGGTCCCTTGCCATCAGCCATCTCCAGGATACCCAATAACACCATGGTGATGATCCTGCTGCCGCCAGGGGTGCCCAGAATGGCCAGCCGGCGATCATCTTCCACGAAGGTTGGGGTCATACTCGACAACATGCGTTTACCCCCGGCGATGGCATTCGCTTCACCCCCAACCAACCCATACACATTGGGTACCCCGGGGCTGGCGGAAAAATCATCCATTTCATCATTCAACAACACCCCGGTACCCGGCACCACGAAACCGGAGCCGAAGGGATAGTTGATGCTGAGTGTGGCCGCCACCCGGTTCCCCTCCCCATCGAGGATGGAGAAATGGGTGGTGTCGCGCCCCTCCTGTGACCGGGAGAGGTTACCCACACTTGGGCTGGCACGGTACAGTTGAATATCCCGCGCCAGGCCTGCTGCGTACCAGGGATGGGTCAGCGCCTCCACTGGAATATCCACATAATCGGGGTCGCCCAGATAATCGGCACGATCCCGATAGGCCCGGCGCATCGCCTCCACCAGCAGGTGGGTACGAAGAGGTTCTTGCTGCGCCTGCAGATCGAATCCCTGCAGGATATTCAACATGGTCATCAATGCTATGCCACCGGATGAGGGCGGTGAGGCACTGGTGATCTTCAGTCCCGCATAGCGACCGACAATGGGTTGCCGCTCCACGACCCGGTAAGCGGCCAGATCCTCGAGGCTCCAGATACCGCCCGCAGCCCGCACTCCATCCACCAGGCGTTGGGCGACCTCCCCTTTGTAGAAACCATCGAACCCGTGTTGAGCGATCTTTTCAAGGGTCTCCGCCAAAGCCGGCTGCTTGATCAGGGCACCCTCTTCAGGCACCTCGCCCTGCTGCAGAAACTGTGCAGCCGAAGCAGGATGGGCACGCAACACCGCCAGACGCCAGTTCGCCATCCTGCGGTAGTGGCTGTCTACCTTGAATCCATCCCGGGCCAATCTGATCGCCGGCTGCAGCGATTCGGCAAGGGATAGACGTCCGTAGTGGCGAGCCAAATGGACCAGGGCCGCAGGCTCACCGGGAATGCCGGCCGCCAGCGCCCCATCGATGGAAAGCTGCGGGATAACCTTTCCCGCCTGATCCAGATAGAGATCACGATGGGCGGCCATGGGGGCTCGTTCGCGGCCGTCCAGCATGGTCTGGAAACCGTCACTGGCGCGATGCAATAGCCAGAAGCCACCGCCACCGATACCTGAACTATAGGGTTCGACCACTGCCAATACGGCACTCACAGCAATCGCCGCATCGAAGGCGTTTCCACCAGCGTCCAACAGTTGCAGGCCTGCGGCAGTCGCCTGCGGATGGGCCGTGGCGATGGCGGCAGATCCGGGGCTTTCAGCCGCCGCTAGCTGAGAACAGATGAAAAAGAGAAAAACAAGGCTCCACAAGGGAGCCTTTCTGATGACGCTTGTCTGCATTGACAGCCTAACTATTCGGATTCGCCGGTGATCTTGAGATACTTGGCATACAACATCTCATAGCTCTCCTCATGCTCGGGATCCTTGGGAATACAATCCACCGGGCACACCTCGACACACTGCGAGGTATCGTAGTGACCGACACACTCGGTACAGAGATCGGCTTCGATCTCATAAATCTCATCACCCTGGGTGATCGCACCGTTTGGGCATTCTGGCTCACAGACATCACAGTTGATGCACTCGTCAGTGATTATTAACGCCATATTTTTTCTCTCCTAACAAAATCGCATAAAGTGAATTCTATTCATTAAGCGTGAGTGTGGCATCGATATTTTATCGATTTTAACCCTGTATCACCCAGGGATTCCGTTTCAACTGAAACGCTTG
>NATW01000127.1 GCA_003094555.1 gamma proteobacterium symbiont of Ctena orbiculata | reverse complement strand
GTGATTGCATAGGTCAGGGAATCGCCGAGAAAATCGAGTGCATCGGCACGCAGGGCCATGGAATTCGACACCAGGCTGGCACCTATCTCGACAATGAACATGGTGGCATTGATGGCGATAACCAACCAGAGGATCCGCTTGTAGCTTTGCGAAACCCCATCAAACTTTATGTCATTGCCGCAATCGCAACCCGCCATAGCCAAACCTCGATAAAATCTTTATCCCCATCCAGATACTAGCCCAGCAGGGGTGGTGCATTCTCCTCACTCTCACATGGGTTTTAAGTGAGACAGTCACTTCCCGGTGGCACCCCAGCCACCCCCACCGGGGGTCTCAATGGTGATAGTGTCCCCCGCCTCGACCATCACAGCGACCTTGGCCGGGAGGAGTTTTTCATTATGCCGGTTGATCCCTGCCCGTCCGGGCTGACCACCGGCAGATCCCCAGGGGGGATGAATCCGCCTCTCGGTCAACAGGGTGACCTGGGTCGGCGCCAGGAAACTGAAACATCGTACCAGGCCATCGCCCCCCTGCCTGGCACCCGCCCCCCCGGAACCCCGACGTATGCCGTAACTGAGCACCCGCACCGGGAAACGCGCCTCAATCACCTCGATCGGGGTGTTCAGGGTATTGGTCATATGGGTCTGTACGCCATCTAGCCCACCCCCCTTCTTGCCCGCCCCCATGCCGCCGCCGATGGTTTCGTAATAGTCCCAGGGAAGATCGCCACTGACACTACCCATGGCCAGATTATTCATACTGCCGTGACTTGCCGCAGGAATCTCATCCGGCAACACCTGGGCCAGGGCCCCGAGCACCACATCCACCACCCGGGTGCTGGTCTCCACATTGCCCGCCGCGACGGCGGCCGGGCGTTTGGCATTCAGCAGACAACCCGCGGGAACCCGTAACCGAATGGCCCGGAAGCTGCCTGCGCAGGCCGGTGTCTGGGGTGGCATCAAACAGCGAAACACATAGTAGACAGCAGCGGCGGCCACCGATAAGGGGGCATTGATATTCCCCCCAACCTGATCGGCGGTGCCACTGAAATCGACCAGGATGGTTTCCGGTTTCACAACCAATCTGACCTGAATCGGGATATCACGATTACCCTGACCATCGTCATCCATGAAATCCTTGAAGCGATACTCTCCGGGAGGTATCTGTTGCAACGCCCCCCGCGCCAGACGCTCTGCATAGGCATTCAGCTCACCCAGGCCGGACAGAAAGGCATCCCTGCCCCATTCATCAATCAACTGGGCGAGTCGCTTCAGACCGTTTCTATTGGCACTGACCTGGGCTGCAAAATCACCTTCTGATTCTCCTGGATTGCGATTATCCCGGGTGATCGAGGTGAGAAAATCCCTATCCATAGCCCCACCCCTGACCAATCTGCCCGGCGGTATCACACGCCCCTCCTGATCAAGGGAGTGTGATACCGGCATAGAACCCGGCGAACTTGCACCGATATCGGCATGATGCGCCCGGTTGACCAGAAAGGCCGTCAGCCGGCCCTCCCAAAAGAGCGGAGCGATAAGCGTGACATCTGGCAGGTGAGTCCCCCCCAGAAAGGGATCGTTCAATACCACCATGTCCCCCTCGCGCCACTCCACCTTGGCGACGATGTCCGCCATGGCATAGGCCATGCTGCCGAGGTGAACCGGGATATGTGCGGCCTGGGCGCATAGCTCGCCCTGGTCATCAAACACCGCACAGGAAAAATCGAGCCGATCGCGAATATTGGGTGAGAAGGCGGCATTGCGTAACACCGCCCCCATCTCTTCACAGACCGCTTCCAGGCGCGAGGCAAAGATACTAAGCTCAATCGCGTTCATTAGCCCTCAACTTATCTCTGTTTAATTCTGGATCAATTACCAGATTTAATAGTATTCAGTATCACAAATCTCCCATACTATGAGGGTGAAGTCGAAACCTTATCCAACTCTAGACGTACAGCGAAAGGTAGGCGCCTGACGGTTGTCTTTCGCAGAAACGGCAGGGATGCCGTGCAAGCCTCGTCAGCACAGGGATGTGCTGTCGGGGCGTCGGAGAAAGACAACTGTCAGGCACCGGGTTGTGGCACCCCTCTAGAAATCAGATTACTGAACCGCATATTATTTCAGCCAATTTAGGGCAATAGAATAAAGCCAAGCACCAACCCAATCCCAACTACAAAATCCCAACAAGAGTGGTACTATTTCCCCCACAACACCCCCTGTTGCATCCCGGCTATTGCACCGCTAGAATAGCTGACCATTCTACTAGGTTATTGATCGGATCTCTCTATCACGAGGATCACAACAAGAATTCATATCAAACGAAGGAGTACCATTCCATGGCCCATGAACTACCCGCACTGCCCTATGCAATCGACGCACTGGAACCTGTTATATCGAAAGAGACATTGGAGTTTCATCACGGAAAGCACCACAACACCTATGTGACCAATCTCAACAACCTGATCCCCGGTACAGAGTTCGAGAACGCCTCCCTGGAAGAGATCATCATGAAATCATCAGGCGGTGTATTCAACAACGCCGCCCAGATCTGGAATCACACCTTCTACTGGAACTGTCTGCGCAGTCCCAACGATGCCAACGCCCCCAGCGGCGCACTGGCGGATGCCATCAACGCCACCTTCGGCTCCTTTGATGAGTTCAAAAAGCAGTTCGCCACCGCCGGCGCAACCAACTTCGGTTCCGGTTGGACCTGGCTGGTACAGAATGATGACGGCAGTCTGGAGATCTTCAACACCTCGAATGCGGGCTCGCCGATGACCTCGGGTAAAAAGGCCCTGCTCACCGCCGACGTGTGGGAGCATGCCTACTATATCGACTATCGCAATGCGCGACCCGCCTATCTGGAGGCCTTCTGGAAGGTGGTGAACTGGGACTTTGTCGCGAGCAATATGAGTTAACCCCTCTCTACGCCCGTCAGCATGCCTCCGTGCTGGCGGGTTTTTGCCCCTGTATGTATCCTCTCTTCTCAGGCCAGTCACTGATGCGTCAATCCTGACCGGAATTGGGTCAAGGCTCCCATCCTGAATCTTCTTAAAAACGACAGTAAAAAAGCATAGTCACGCAACCAAGCCCGTCTATGTTGGCTCTCTGGATTTACTAGTATTCCGCTTCTGAAGCATATGGCTGACAGTTGCAGCAACCGGCATAGCGGCTGTGTTGATGCATAGTTTTTAATGCGATAGTAAGATCTGTAGGATTCTTACCCTAGGTTATCAGGTGAGCGCTATGGCAATCCCACTTACAAAGAAAGAGATCGAGCAACTGCCGGTGCAGCCATATGATGACATGCGACAGGATTTACAGACTGGCGACCTGGTGTTCTGTTCCGGTTCCTATTTCTTTTCGCAAGCCGTGCAAAGCTTCACCCATTCAGTATGGAGCCATGTGGGCATGATCTACAGGGATCCGACGCTACAGCGGATCTTTGTACTCGAGAGTGAGACCATGATCGGGGTACGATTGGCCCCGCTATCCAAGTATCTTCGCGACTACCATGGCAAGAACCGTCCCTATAAAGGCCATATCGTGATTGCAAACGTGAATCCGCCAGTGGATGAAGAGAGGCTCAACCAGGCTATCAGCTACGGCATGGACGAACTCACCAAACCCTATGACAATTTTGAGATTCTGCGGATAGGGGTGCGTATTCTGTTCAAGATCAGCCGCCGCACCCGGGATCGGAAATATATCTGCTCTGAATTAGTCTACGACTGTTTCAACAGCGTTGGTGTACCTTTCAGTCTACGGGATGAATATGTCAGTCCGGACGATATCTGGCAGGATGATCAAGTCCAGCCAAAATATAGAATCTTTTGAGGTCACTCCACGGTCATCACCCGAATCAGGTCGGTACCCCCGGTCATCTGACTATGCCCGCTGGTGGCAATGGCGATATCGCCGCTATCCAGTAATCCGCGTTTTCGTGCCTGCGCTATTCCATAAGCGATCTTAGCCTCATCCGTACTCTCCTCGTCGTAGCGAACGGGTATCACTCCCCAGTTCATACACAATCGCCTGGTCACCCTGGGGGATTGTGTAATGGCGAGAATGGGACACTCCGGCCGATGCTTGGAGATCAGCCTGGAGGTGAAGCCCGATTCGGTGAGGCTGATAATCGCAGCCGCCTTCAGCTGGCCGGCCATGTCGACCGTTGAATGGCTGACCGCCTCGGTGACCACGTTGGAGGGGTGAGGAATGATATGCTGCAGATAACCGTATTCCCGTAGCGAAGCCTCGGTACGGATCGCCAACATGTCCATGGTTTTGACCGCTTCCACCGGGTAGTCGCCCATGGCCGACTCACCCGACAGCATAACCGCAGAGGAGCCATCCAGAATGGCATTCGCCACATCACTCGCCTCGGCGCGTGTCGGTTTTGGATTGTGTTCCATGGAGGCCAGCATCTGGGTCGCGGTGATCACGGGTTTGCCATTGCTTACCGTAATGCGGATGATCTTTTTCTGCATGCTCGGCACATCCGCCATAGGCAGTTCCACCCCCATATCGCCCCGCGCCACCATAATCCCATCCGCCGCCGCAACGATGGATTCGAGATTATTGATACCCGCACGATTTTCGATCTTGGCGATAATCGGGATATCGACCTCTTTCCCGATGAGGATTTCCCGCATCCGGTTCACCTCATCGGCATCCTGAATAAATGACGCCGCGATATAGTCCACATCGTTTTCCGCCGCAAACGAGAGTTCCTGCAGTATGTCGTCGCGATGTTCCGGCTCCACCACCGTCATGGAGAGTTGGGTATTCGGCAGATTGACTCCCTTGTTTTCCTTCAACATGCCACCCAAGACGACCTTGCAACGAACCTCCCGGTCAAGGATCGATTGCACCGTCAGCTCCAGTGCCCCATCATCGAGCAGGATCACATCCCCGGGATTCACCTCCTGGTGCAGGCGCTGGTAGGTCACTGAAACCCCTTGCTGGTCACCGCTACGACCATCGGTGAAGATGGAAAAGCTATCACCCGAGGTCAGTTCAAGACTCCCCTGGGGTATCTTACCGGTGCGGATCTCCACACCCCGGGTGTCGATCATGATCGCAACCGGTATGTGCAGATTTTCAGACGCCTGACGGATACGTTGGATACGCTGACTGTGCTCTGCATAACTCCCGTGGGAGAGATTCAGCCGGGCAACACTCATTCCCGCCACGATCATCTCTTCTAGGGTATCGACCGAATCGGAAGCGGGACCGATGGTGGCCACTATCTTGGTCTTGCGTATTGGAAGTGCTGTCATCAGATCTGCTCTTTGTTGGCAAAGCGAATAAAATCATCCCAGTGATCCCTGTATCGATCAAGCTCCTGCATGAAACCATTGTTATGGTCCCCGCTCAGCTCAACAAAACGTCTCGGGTCATTGGCTCCCTCAAAAAGGAGTCGACCATGGTGGAAAGGAATAATCTCATCATTACGACTATGAATGACCATTACCGGACTGTTGATGGTCACTATACGCTGCATTGTATTGTACTGGTATTTCGCCAACCAACGCACGGGCAGCCATGGATAGAGCTCGGCCGCCATGTCGGGCACGGAGGTGAAAGTGGATTCCAACACCAGGCCCATGGGCGATTTTTTCTCAGCCATATAAGCAGCAACCGCTCCACCGAACGAGCGACCGAATAGCAGGATCTCTCCCTCCTGCACTCCCCTTGTCTCTGTCAGGTAGCGCCATGCCGCCTCTGCATCCCGGTAAATCCCCTTCTCGGACGGTCTTCCTTCACTCTTGCCATAACCGCGGTAATCAAAAATAAATACAGCCAGGCCTAATTCACTGAAAAGGGCCAGTGACTCCAAGCGATGGGATATATTGCCGGCATTGCCGTGAAAGAAGAGCAAGGTCCCCCGTGGCTGTTCATGGGGCAGGAACCAGCCGTGCAGTTTCACATTATCCTCAGTCATCAGGTAAACCGACTCAAAAGCCAATCCTACCTGGTGCGGCGTAGCAGCCACACGCCTGGATGGTAGATCTGGCAGATGAATCAGATTAGTCTGGTTAAGATAGAGGTATAGGGTGACTGCCAGAAACAAAAGCAGGATCAGCGATAGCAGGAGCAACATCTCGCGCAATACCGGCGGCAGTGTCATGGCCTGTTTCTCGCCTCGATCAGTGCCTGATACTCATCCGGGGCCAGAATCTGCCTGAGATCGATATAGCTGCCGCTTTCAAACTCTTTCAGGCGCGGCAAGGTTTCCAGGATCCGTTCAGCCCCCTCAACCGGCGAGAGAACGAGACCATCCTTTCTTGCCTGCTGCAGCCGTTGCAATGCGGGAAACTCGGTGCTGTCCGCTTGGGTACACAAATAGTCCATCATGCTCGATTCGATCAGGCCGGGGGCGATGGAAGCGATGTGGGTAGCCTGAAATTCGTGGGCATAGAGACGTCCGAGCATGTTCAGGGCACACTTCGACAGGGCATAACCACCCCACCCCTTGTTGCCCAACACGGCAGCACCCGATGAGAGCAGCAGGATCTGATCGATTCTGATACCCGACTGGAGCAACCAATCCAGGATGATCTTGTTCGACCAGAGATTGATATCCATGATCTGTTGCAGCTCATCCAATGAGGTCTCGCTGATATGTTTGATCTCACCCAGGATACCGGCATTGAGCACCACCAGTTGCAACGCCCCAACCCCTTGCAGCAGTTGCTCCAGCTTCTCCCCAATGGTGTCAAATCGGCTAAGATCACAGCGTATATCCACCACATCACCCGCCAGGTCACAGCCCCGCCGGCTACAGCCGAATACCTTGTAGCCATGGGCCAGCAAGACTTCGCTGAGTCCCAGGCCGAGGCCACTGCTGTTGCCGGTAATCAATGCGTTTTTCTTGTCCATATCTAATCCATGTTGATCACTTCATCCTTGGAGCAATTACAGCCAGGGGCATGCTACGACAGCGATGCGATAACCGCTCTTGTATAGTCATATGCCCGAGTCTCCCCACTCGCCCGCGGTCCCGCAACATTCAATACGTTTACCCCTTTGTCAGTGATGAATCTCCTGACTCTTTCCCCTGCTCGCTGCCTACTCAGCTCCTCGGCATCGATCAATAGGTAGGGTCTCTCTTCTGCAATACAGTAGCTGAGGGTCTGCTCCGTACCGCCTGAGATATAACCAAAATAGATGATCAGTGTAGCGTCACTATCGATGACATTTTGCAGGGTTCGTTCACTGTATCCTGCATCGGCCAACTCGGTTACCGGATAGCGATCGGGAATGACACCATCTTCAGCCAGGCGGCCTTGAGGGCACCATCCACCCACCTCGAGGCCACATGCCATTGCCGCATCCAATGCGGCCCTGTCCACACCCGTCTGCGCGCCTGATACGATTTTCAACACAATACAAACCTAATGTAGTTATAGGTCATGAGCAGCGAATCGATGCATGTATAACTGTGCACCATACCTTGCTGCACTGATTTATAGGGCTCACTTTTCATATGATCAGTAATTTATTGGCTAATTCACCCTCCTCCACGTCTGAAGCAAAGATCAAATCTCGACCAAAACCTTGCGACTTCATCTGTATCAGAATCTTTAAAATGAAAATCCACCTGTAAGGATGGCATGCTGAGCGAACCAATCTTCAGTGGATTGTTCATATGCAATTGCAAACCGGCTCTGAATGTCCGATGGAAGATAGCCACCTCCCCTGCGGTTTCATCAATCTCTATCTGGTAGTAGCGGGTGAGCGGCAACAGGCTGCGTAAAAACTCGGCCTGGGAAATTGTCATCGTCCGGCTGGCGCTAGACTGCATTCTTTAAACCCTGTGTGCGGCGAGGCGACTCTAGCATGCCACATAACGGGTGGCGTGCCATCTAGCCGCCGGCAACCGGCGGCCAGAGAGCGATTACATCCCCATCCTGCAACTGATAGGCCTGGCGCTGAGAGGGAGGCATGAACACGCCGTTGCACACAACCAGGTGGGCCTGTTCGCGAGGGACCTGGTAGCGATCCATTACATCAAACACGGTTGCACCTTCAGACAGCTTCACCTTGATGGCATGATTGTGTGCACCCGCTGGTAGATAGTCCATTAATGAAGCATAGAGTTTGAACTCGACTGTTACTTCGGACATCGACTCAACTTACACCCTGCACGGATCCCAGATAAGCCTCCATCAACCGGGTTGGATCCTTCATCAACCGATCCTTCCACTCACCCAGGGGGACGCGACTGCGTATCAACCCCCTGAGCACACCGATATGCTGGGTATGCCCGAGGGTACTGGCACCGATCAGATAGTCTCCGTTGAATTGCAGCTGCATATAACGAAACTCACTCTCATCCAAAAGGGTTGCCTGCTCACCACCCTCAATCCCCATCCACTGACCGAATGAGCTCGAAATCAGGCCCAGGGTATCCAGGACATTCATATTGAGGCTGCCGTGATGGGTTATCGAATCCGACTTGACCATGTTGATTGCGGCAATGCGACCATGTTCCACCGAGGTGGGTTGAATCGCCTGTACCGTATCGGCACCGGTGGAGAAATCCCGCCCCTGGGCCACATCCCCGGCAGCAAAGACATCTTTCCAGTTGGACTGCAGATGTTCGTTCACCAGGATACCCTGATCGGTCTCAATCCCTGAACCGGCCAGGAAGTCGATATTCGCGCGCACACCCATGGCGGTGATCACCAGCTCTGCTGAGAGGCTTTCACCACTATCCAGGTTGACGCTCACACCATTGCCCATCCTGGTAAAGCCCACTACGCCGCTGCTGGTGAGGATTCTTACACCCCTGTTTTCACACCAGCTCTTCAACAGATTGCCGGCAACGTTATCCATCATGCGCGGAACCATCCGGTCACCCTTCTCCACGACGCTGAGTTTCACGTCCCGCTCCACCAGGGATTCGAGGATGATGCAACCGATGAATCCGGCCCCGATCAGTACCACCGGCGATCCCGGTTTGGCACGGGCGACAATGGCCCGGGCATCCTCCAGGGTCCAACAGTTGTGGATTCCGTCCAACTCTATGCCTGGGATTGGCGGCTTCAACGGCGTCGCGCCGGTAGCGATCAACAGACGATCATATTCCAGGCTGCTTCCATCGGACAGGGTGACCCGATGCTGTTGCGGATTCACCTCGGTCACAGGCATCCTGATATGCTCGATGCGGTTCTGCTGGTAGTGACCCTCGGTCTTGCGCAGATAGGTACCCGATTCATCTATCTGTTCTACCAACAGGTAGGGGATGGCCATCCGGGAATAGGGTGGCTCAGGCTCCTCACCGATCAGAGTAATCTGACCGGTGGGATCCTTACTGCGTAGGGTTTCACAGGCGGTAACGCCTGCTGGCCCGGCACCGATTACGATATAGTGCATCTGACATCTCTCCCTGTATCAGGTCAGGCCGAGCCGTTGGCGGGTTTCATCGGTGAGTGTACCGTCCGTGGACCAGCCGCGCAGTTCATAATACTCGGGCAGCATCTTGTCCAGGTCATTGACACGCCCCTCAGCAGGTCCGGTTTTCGCCGCCTCTTTGAGTAAACGTTGCGGCAGGGTGTCATCCGCAGCGGTCAGACCGGCACGCAGATTGAAGTCCCGTTCCATGTTCCATACCCGTTCACCCAGTTCCGCCAGGCGCTCCGCACTCCAGTCGCCTTCACAGGCTGCATCCACCTGGGGTGCGATATCCTCCAACGACCAGGCAAAGGTGGTGAACAGACACAGACCACTGGAATCCACCGCGGCGGTGGCATCCTGAAATGCCTTTACCAGTCCGGCCTTACCCTCGGTCTCCAGTGGATCGGTCTTCTCCGGAATGCCGAGGACTTCAGAAGCCACGGTATAACCCCGCAAATGGCAGGCGCCACGATTCGAGGTGGCATAGGCAAGCCCCATCCCCTGTATGCCCCGTGGATCATAGGCGGGGAACTCCTGTCCCTTGACCGTCATGGAGAGTTCCGGGTGTCCGTACTTTTCACACAGACGTTTCGACCCCAGCCCAAGGTCCTTGCCGAAGCCCTCGCCTGAGACCAGCGTCTCGGCACCCCAGACCAGTGCCTCCGCGGAACCGAAGTCCAGCTCCTTGCCACCGGTTTGTTCGGTGGTAATGGCACCGATCTTGTAGAGTTCGATGGCGGCAGCGAGGGTGGCACCGAAGGAGATCGGATCAAAACCGTCCTCGTTGCAGAGGAAGTTAACATAGGTCAATGCATCCAGATCATCGACACCGGTATCCGGTCCCATGGCCCAGGCCGCTTCATATTCCAGGCCACCGGAATTGCCCCAGTACTCGGGCTTGTTCTCAATGGAGAAATGCCCCCTGTCGATGGTGGAGATCCTGCCACAGGCGATGGTGCAACCGAAGCAGCCGGCATTGGTGGTCAGGTTGGGTTTGCCATCGGAGGCTCTATTCTCATGCATCGCCTCACCTGAGACCTTGTCCGCCCCTTCGAACTGTACTTCCTTCATGTTACGGGTCGGTAAGGCGCCCATCTCATTGATCACGTTCATCAACACCTGGGTACCATAGGTAGGCAGTCCCTGTCCGGTGACCGCGTTATCGGCAAGCACCTTTTTGCCATCATTGACCGCCTGCATGAATCTTCCAAAATCCTTGACATTGCCGACCCCATTGGTGCCGCGGATCGCCACTGCCTTGAGATTCTTGGAAGCCATGACGGTACCGACACCGGACCTGCCCGCCGCCCGGTGTAGATCATTCACTATAGCCGCATAGAGACAGCCCGCTTCCGCTGAACGCCCAACAGCGGCAATACGCAGCATCGGGTCCTGGTGCTTGGCATGCAGCCACTCATCAGTGTGCCAGACACTGGTGCCCCAGATCTCTTCGGCGGAGAGCAGCTCCACCTTGTCGTTGACGATATAGAGATAGACCGGCTTTGGGGATTTACCTTCAAATATGATCATATCCCATCCGGCGAAGCGCATTTCGGCACCGATGAACCCGCCGGAATTGGAACAGGCTATACAATTGGTGAGTGGCCCCTTGGTAACCACCGAGTAGCGGCCGCTGGTTGCAGCCATGGTCCCGGTCAAGGGTCCAGTGGTCATTATCATCTTGTTTTCGGGACTCAGTGGATCGACTTGCGGATCGATCTCCTCGACCAGATATTTACTTGCCAAACCCCGTTGCCCAAGATACTCCTGTGCCCATTGTCGATTGAGTGCCTCGGTGGTGCAGGTACCTTGAGTCAGGTTGACGCGAAGAATTTTTCCAGCCCATGACATAGCTATTTACCTCCAGATTATGCGCTTGCAGCGCTGCCGGCGTCGGTTTTACCCGCCCAGGCACGCATCTTTTCAAATCCCGTCTGATCCGCGTCCACATAGGTGATCGCAGCCGTCGGACAGGCCTTGGCACAGGCCGGATCTCCGCCACAGAGATCACATTTGATAACCTTTCCGTTATCACTGCTGTAGTTGACCGTGCCAAAGGGACAGGCAATGGTGCACACCTTGCAACCAACGCACACCGAGTCATTGATTACCTTTGCACCTGAGTCGGCATCCAGTGTGATGGCATCGACAGGACAGGCCTGCATACACCAGGCTTCTGCACATTGGGTACATGTATAGGGAACAAAACGCCCTTCATGGTGAAATGTAAAAACCCTGATTCGCGATTTAGCGGGGTTGAATACCCCCTCATTTTCATAGGAACACGCCAATTCGCATTGTACGCATCCGGTACATTTTTCCGCATCGATCAAAAGGGACCTGAGCATATTGTTCTCCTTCCCAACTTTAAAAAAATTAAGGCATAGTAATTTTATTGATTAACTTGGTCTGACTTCTAACCCGGCAAAACACAGACGTTTTAATTATTGTCTGTACGAGTGATCACCTCCTCAGTAAAAAGCAGCTACCAAGGCTTATGGGCGAGTCGAATTGGCGTAGAAGATGTTTGATCACTCACAAGTATCTCCGTTATACAGCCGGAATCTGGTGAGTGCACAGTTGAAGGTTAGTTGGGAAATTTTTAGAGATCAAATATTTCAGTGAAAAAAATCGGCAGCTGATAATTGCGGGAAAATAGGGACAAATAATGACAAATGGTCATACTTAAATGACAAAATGTCACTACGCGATAGTTCTGATATTTACAACATTCTAATAAAGCAAACCAAGATTTGACTGATACCTTATCGAACTCTGCATAAAACACCCAGTGGTACCGATTTCACAAACCATCACGCAACAGTTGGATAAACGCCTCAGCGGCGGCGCTCTTCAGATTGGAGCGGGTTCGTGCAATCCACAGGGTACGATTGATTCGTAGACCCTGAATCTTTATGTGATACAGACTGCCGGCCTGCAGGGCGTCGTCTACGGCAAAACGCGGCAGGAAGCTGACATGACCGCCATGTTGCAGCATCTCCACGATGGTATCCGTCGATCCCACCTCCATGGTAACGGGCAGCCGTTCGATGCCGATGTCCTTAAGCGCCTTGTCCAGAGTGATTCGCATCGAGGACTGGGGCTCGCGCAGTACATAACGCAGACGTCCCAACTTGGTCACTGGCAACAATCCACTGGCCCAGAGTGGATGCCCTTTGCCACATACCAGTACCAACTCATCGTCGAGCCATTTCTGCACCAGTATTTCCGGGTGATCCGGTGCTTGCTCCAGCAACGCCAGATCGGAAAGCCCCGTCGCCAGACGACGCTGAATATGCCGGCTGTAACCCATGCGACTCTCGATCTCATACTCAGGATAATTTTCCGAGAAGCGCAGCAACAGGCTCGGCAACAGACGCTCACCGATAACAAATGTCACTTCGAGACGCAGCTTGTTACGCCCCGAGCGCAGATTCTCCAGGTCATCCAACAGTGAGGCCTGATGATCGAGCACCAGGCGCGCATAGGCATACACCCTCTGCCCCGCAGGCGTCAGTTCGAGACTGCGTCCCTGTCGCTGCATCAAACTTACCGCATAACAACTATCCAGGGCGCGCAACCGTTTGGTCACCGCCGGCTGGCCAATATGCAGCAGGCGCGCGGCCTCAGACACACCACCCTGTTCGACAACCGCCCTCAGGGTCGCCAGATGTTTTAGGTCAGGTAGACTAGAATATTCCATAAAGGAATATTAAGACATTATTATTTATTTGAAAACACCCAAGAGGTCCGGCAGGATACATGACTTTCCCGGCTATCTATCGGCCACTATCGCAAGATACCGCTCCATTTTAGCCCGAATGTAATTCCATATCGGAATGTGCATTAGTGCACTTTTGGTCCGGATCCAGCTCCGGTGGCTGCTGTTTGTGCAGCACCGCAGCAACCATTAACAGATAAAAGCAGTAACATAATGACCCCACTGAACGATCAGCAATCGACACCCGACCAAGACCAGCCCCAGTCACGCAAACAACTCATCGCAAGCATCGTTTTCCTCATCGGCGCCCTGCTGCTGGCGTTTATCTCTCCCACTATCGAGATCGCCTGGGTTGGGGCCATCCTGATGCTCACCATCTACCTGTTTGCCTTCGAGGTGGTCGGGGTGGATGTTGCGGCTGCCAGCATCATGGTGCTGCTCGGTCTCTCATCCCTGCTGGCTCCAGTGATGGGCCTCAATCAGGGCCTGGTGGATAACAGACATCTGTTCGACGGCTTCTCATCCAATGCCGTCATCTCCATCATTGCGGTGATGATCATCGGTGCCGGTCTCGACAGGACCGGCATCATGAACAGCGTGGCCTCATTTATCCTCAAGATCGGAGGGACCACGGAGAACAGAATCATTCCCATCATCTCCGCCAGCGTGGGTTTCATCTCTTCGTTCATGCAGAATGTGGGAGCAGCCGCGCTATTCCTACCTGTGGTATCGCGTATCTCCGCCCGCTCAGGACTGCCCATGTCACGCCTGCTGATGCCCATGGGCTTTACCGCGATACTAGGCGGCACCATGACCATGGTTGGCTCCAGCCCGCTGATCCTGCTCAATGACCTGATTCTCACCTCCAACAAGGCACTGCCCGCCGATCAGCAGATGGAGACCTGGGGGCTCTTCTCGGTGACTCCCATCGGCATCGCCCTGATTGCCTGCGGGATCATCTACTTCGTACTTGCCGGACGCTTCGTGCTGCCGAAAACCAAGAGTGAAAGCAACACCAGCGGTACCGATCCCATGCAGTATTTCCAGGATGTGTACGGTCTGCGCTATAGCCTGTCAGAGGTGATCGTCACCGATAACAGCGGCCTGATCGGCAAGCAGCTGGATGATATCGAAACCGCCTACCGGGTGCGGGTCATTGCATCCAAGCTCTCCGGCGAGGCTAACCGGATCGGTCCGGGCGCCCTGGCCCGGGATGTGGACCTGGAGGCGGGCATGGTGTTGGGCATAGTCGCCGACCCCGACTCCCTGACCGATTTCATCGATGTCTTCAAGCTGAAAAAGCGCCCGATGCTGCGTACCTTCTCCAATGACCTCTCCGCCAACAAGGCCGGTATTGCCGAGGTGGTGATTCCGCCGGGTTCCTCACTCATCGGTAAGAGCGCACGCGACGTCTGGATGCGAAAAACCTATGGCCTTGCCATGATCGGTCTGCACCGCAATGGTGAGACCATGCGCGAGGGTGAGGATATCCGCAACATCCCCTTCATGGCCGGTGACACGCTGGTGGTGCATACCCCCTGGGACGTTCTCCCGAGGATTGAAAAAGACAAAAATTTTGTGGTCGTCACCACTGAATATCCCCATGAGGAGCTGCGACCACACAAAGTGGGTTGGGCCATGCTGTTTTTTGCCATTGCACTTTCCATGGTGCTGTTTACCGACATCCGCCTGTCGGTCGCTCTCCTCACCGGCGCCATGGGAATGGTGCTATCCGGGGTTCTGAATATTGAAGAGGCGTATGAGGCGGTCAGTTGGAAGACAGTATTTCTGCTCGCCTCCCTGATACCCCTCGGTCTCGCCGTGGAGACTACCGGTACCGCAAAATGGATCGCAGAGCAGGTACTCTGGGTGGTGGGAGACATGCCGATCTGGGTCATACAGTTATCGGTCGCGGTGCTCGCCACATTCTTCACCCTGGTCATGTCCAATGTGGGCGCAACGGTGCTGTTGGTGCCCTTGGCAGTGAATATCGCCATCGGCGCGAATGCCAATCCTGCCGTGTTCGCGCTCACGGTGGCCATCGCCACTTCCAACTCCTTTCTCATTCCCACCCACCAGGTGAATGCACTGATCATGGGACCGGCCGGATATCGTGTGTCTGACTTCATGCGCGCAGGCGGCATCATGACACTGCTATTTCTGTGTGTGATGATGCTGGTGATGAACCTGGTGTTTTAAGCTGTAACGAACCCAATTCCATTACAGGGATTTGTGTGCAATGTCTGTTTTAAGTAGTATGAAGATCAACCCAATACCCTAAACAGGGCTGGCCATATCACACCAACAACAAAGGCCAGCTATTGATAACGCACTGTTATTGATTATCTTTTTTGCATCACAGCCAGTTGGCAATGCACAGCATGATTATAGCTCTGATCAAATCATGAATGATTCACGGATCGTCAAACGTTACAACGCCTACTATAGGGGCTGGTGCCTTGCCTTTGGTGAACACAGTGCTGACTATGATGAAGAGCGGGATATCAGTTGGCTTTTCGGAGAAGGCCGGATCGGTTTGATACTCTCCCCGAGCCTGCGCAAACAGGCACAGCATGAGTTGCTGGGACATCACGATGAGATTCCACAACTGAAGCTGACTGACCACAGCGTGGTGCTGAACCAATATGAACATTCACTCAAGGATGATGTAGACAAAAAAAATATCTTTCGATTTAAGGAGTTTCTAATGCAGGGAGAGGAGATGCATATGTTTCTATGCAGCCACCTGGTCTATCCCTCCCGCACACGCATTCTCACCTTTGCCACCAAGAAGCCTCTGAACATCATGTATAAAGAGATGCAGCCATTGAATTTGATTATTGATCAGTTTCCACCGGTCCGGTGAAGATCGCGCATACTGTCACTCCAATACTTACCCAATAGGGACAGGGATCTAAGCCCTTCCTGGGTGCCAGGTTCCATGGCCAGTTTCACAAGATCCACCACACCACCCTTGGCCGGGGGAGAGGTGGCTATATCACGACTCATTTTACTCAGGGCCGTGGACAGACCATGCAGCAGATGCTGGCTCTCAGGTGTGTCCAGCACCTGCAGTAAACGCATCAGCCCCTCATTGCGAGTAAGCCTGTCGAGCAGGGTGATGCCTTCACTCAATGCGGAAGCGACACGGGAGACAATGTCATCCGATAGGGCATCCCGCGCCGATAATACCAGGGTTGCAAGCTCGGAAAGCTGCTCCAGCTCATGGGCGAGCTCATCGCGATCCACAGGTGTTGCGGTTTGAGGTGATTCAGTCTGTGCAGTCATAACCACGCCTCCTCAAAGTAGACCGCGGACGCTTGTCCAATACATCTTGTTATAGCTCATCTTGAACCAATGCATTGATTTGTTGGGCGTCTTCAGGTCGGGTGGATTTTCATAGTTGAACATCGCGTAGGTCGCTCGATCATGACCGGCCTCGATGAAACAGTAGACCTTTCCATCATAGTCACGTACCGGCGTACCGATCTTGATGATCGAAGAGATATTCTCGGCCACCACTTCCGCCTCGAAGTGTGCCGCGGAACCGGTCTTACTGACGGGAAGATTGGTGGTATCACCCAGTACGTAGACATTATCATAGCCTTCCATGGTGAGTTTGTAGCGATCGGTGGGTATCCAGCCTCCGTCACCCATATGGTCCCGTTCAATCACCTCCATACCCCGGTGTGGCGGAATGGAGATAAGCAGATCGTACTCTGTCTCGGTACCCTCCTCGCTCTTTACCACCTGGTTCTCCACATCCACCTCCTTGACGTTGAACAGGGTTTCGTATTCGATACCGATACGATCAAATTCCGGTTTCGCCCATTTGGCCACATTCTCAATCGTATGGATGCGCCCGATCGGGTAGTGATACTTGATATGCACCTTGTCACGGATACCGCGTGTCTTGAAATAGTCGTGCAGGGAGAATGTCACTTCGACCGGTGCGATAGGGCACTTGTGCGGAACGCCTACGACAATCGCAACCTTGCCACCTTCAAATTCTCTTAGACGCTTGAACATCTTCACCGCTGCCGTCTCGGAATAGAAGGTCTCGGAACCTTCCGCCAGACCAGGCACCTCTTCGGGAACGATACGTGAGCCGGTTGCAATCACCATCACATCATACTCATGGGTCCGCCCGCTCTTGGTTTTAACCTTGTTCTTATCCAGATGAAACTCTTCCACCGGATCCACATGAAACTCGATGGATGGCTCTAGCAGACTCAACTGATCGCGATACAGCTCATCAGGCATCATCTGTCCGAACGCGACATACAGCAAGCCCGGTTGGTACATATGCTTATCGGAGGCTGACAGCATGGTGATTCTGACCTTACGATTTCGAATCTCGACGGCCAGCCGCCGCGCAAGGTTATTGGCCAGTATGGTACCGCCACAGCCACCACCGACGACTAAGATTCTCATTCTATTCTCCTAATCCGCTATTCCCAGGATAGTTCTGACTGCGGGTCAGACAAATCCCAGTGATTTATCCGGCCAAACCATTGATCGCTCTGCAACCAATCACTCAACCGCCGCCTATTGACTACTTGAGCTTTCGCACCTTCAAGTGCCAAACCTCTCCGACCTTTTCGCTGCTGACCATTTCGTGACCGACCTTTTTGATCCACTCCGGAACATCGGCTGCCGTTCCATTGTCTGTCGACAACAGTTCCAGCATATCCCCCACATCGGCCTGCTTCATATAGGTGATGAGTTCCATAAGTGGCCCAGGGCAAAACGTATCGCGTGCATCGATGGTTTTAAATTCACTCATTCAACAATCCTCATACTGACATTGCATTAGCCGCCAATGATTTAAAATGTGAGCAGCTGTCCACCTTCTGCATCGCTCAGGAAACGGGTCAGTCCGGTCGCCGGCCCAAGCACCGGATCGAGCGCCTCTTCAGAGACCTTCAATAAATCAAGCGCCATCGAACAGGGTAATAGTTTTGCATCGCCCAATTCCGCCGCACTTTGAAACAGCTGCTTAAACGGCGGTACTCCCGCCTCGTTTTCCATCAGTTCGCCAAACCGACCCTCTACCGGAACCTTGTGTGTCGAATCCTTGATGAAAAAGGGTAGGGCATTCATTGAAAAGAACACCGTAACCTGGTCACCTGTGGCAGCCGCCACCGAAGCGAACATCGCGGCCATCTGCAACTTCTCGCGGGTTCCGCTCAAGCAAACGATATGGTAACTTTCGGGCATAATCTGTACCTCATCAATTCCACTCACCACTTCTTCGAGACCACTCTCTTTAACGCTTGATTACGTAATGTGAGATCGGCAACAAGGGAGCGCAGACGCTGATTCTCCTCCTCGAGCTGCTTCAATCGTTTCGAATCATTGGCTGATTGATCTGCATATTTCGTCCGCCATTTATAAAATGTTGCATCAGAGATACCATGCCTGCTACATATTGCAGTTATCTTCTCACCTGACTCCTCGGCCTCCTTCAAAACCGCCATGATCTGCTCTTCGGTGAAACGTAATCTGCTCATCACTTTTACCTCGCGTCCATACCAGCACACGACACATACTAATCATCAAGCGTTTCAGGTTGAATCAACGCAGTAAAAGCCACTAGATATCATTCATCTCCACGATGCCAACTGAAACGTTTGATTAACAAAACACAGGAGCTATCGAGGACGTAGCCAATAACGCCTATGATGAGAACCCAAGCCATGAGATGGTCATATGAGAGACCCTCACGGGCGTCCTGAATCGAGTAGCCTAGACCTGAAGTCACGCCGAGAAATTCCGCAGGGACAATTACGATCCATGCCACACCAAGCGCAAGACGTATTCCGGTGAGCACATCGAACGTGATCGCCGGTACGATAATCCGGGTTACGATATGCCAGGGTTTGGCGCCTAGATTTCGCGCTACCTTGAACCACGCAGGGTCCACCTTGGCCAGGCCTGCCGCAGTCGCGAATGCCACCGGCCACACCGATGCGATCGCTATAAGAAAGATTATCGCCTGATTCCAGGTGGCGAATACGATAACCGCGATCGGCTCCCATGACAGCGGACTGATCATGCGCAGCAACTGAAATGGCGAATTACTCAACTCGCGGAATCTTCTACTGCGCCCCATTAATATACCGATAGGCACACCGATGCAAATGGCGATCAGCAAACCGCTACCCAGACGGTAGCCACTGGAGAGTATCGCGCTCTGAATGGTTCCCTCCTCCCACAATACCGGCATCGCCTTTAACGCCGGTATCGGTCCGAAATCGGCAAAGTGTTCGGTGGAGGGATTGGAGGAGATAAGAAAGATACCAAACCACCAGATAACAAACAGTATCGCGATACCGATAAAAAAATTCGACAGCCCCCGCCATGAAGACTTCAAAACACGCGTTGACATGGATTCACCAGTCCCGGCGTTCAGCACATTCACCCCGATCGGCGCAGTGTCATTGCTCATTGTCTTGCAACCTCTCGATCAGGGACGATCATGGAGGACAGCCGCACATGCAATTTTCTTATTCCATCAATCACGACTCACCTCTGTGCCAGCTGAATCGATTGATCAGCAGTACGCAGGCACTGTCAAGCAAGTACCCAATAGCCCCGATAACCAATACGATTGCGGTGAGGTGGTGATAAGAGAGGGTTTCTCTGGCATCCTCTATGGAGTAACCAAGACCTGAGGTCACGCCTAAATACTCCGCCGGCACAAGTACTATCCAGGCTACCCCCAATGCCAGCCGGATACCCGTAAAGACATCAAAGCTGATCGCCGGCAGAATAATCTTGGTCAGTAGATGTATGGGTTTGGCACCCAGGTTGCGGGCCACCTTGAACCAGGCCGGATCCACTTTCGCCAAACCAGCTGCGGTTGCAAAGGCCACCGGCCAGAGGGATGCGATCGCAATAAGGAAGATGATCGATTGGTTCCAGGTGGCGAATACCACCACTGCGAGTGGCATCCACGCTAAAGGACTGATCATACGTAACAGTTGAAACGGTGAATTGCTGATCTCACGGAAGCGTTTACTGCGCCCCATGAGGATACCAACCGGTACTCCGATACAGATCGCAATGAGCAGTCCAATACCCAAACGATAGCCACTGGCGGCCATCGCATTCTGAATCGTCCCCGCGGACCATAACTCTGGGAATGCCTTGAAGGTGGGGATTGGTCCAAAGGCGGCGAAGTGTTGCGTGGATGGATTGGTGGCAATGAAGTAGCCGCCAATCCACCACAAGGTAAATAGAACCGCCAACCCACCGAAGAAATTTGTCAAACCACGCCCTGATGATTTCAGGGCGCGGTAGGACCTGGATTCGCCGACCTTGAAAGATGCGGCATCTCCACTCACAGTTCAACCACCTCGACTCTGGAGTAGGGGTCGCCGGACTTGGGCACGCTGGGATCGTTTTTCCACTTTGGATTCGCTTCCAAGGCATTCTTGACAAAGGTGTAGTTAACCAGGTCGTCAGCCACATGCTGCGGTGTGAGATTATCGAGGAACCCGGCATCTCCCGTTAGCACGGTCTCTTTCAGATCGGAGACGACCAGTTCAGTGGCCGAACGATAGGGCCAGCTTTGGAAGTTAATTCTATCCATACCCCATTCCGGATGTTTGATAGCTACCGGATTGTTGTAGTAGGCGGGATCGTAGAACAGCATTGCCCGCTCGATGATCTTCTTCGGGAACGGCAGATATTTCTTTCCATCGCGAGAGAGCAGCTGAGCCATCTCCTCTCTGTTCTCTCCGAGATGAATCTGTGCGGCGATGATTGCATTGTGAACACCCTGTGCCCATGCCGCCCGATCCGGATCCATCGCGTCCGCCTCATGCATAACCACCACACAGCAGGGATGGCCCTTCCAGACATCACCGGTGAATCGCAGCACCTTGCCACCTGCCTTGATCTCGCCAAGGGCATTGAACGGCTCGGCCACGCAGTAACCGTCAATCGACTTGGCTGCAAGCGCGGGTGGCATATCGGGTGGATTCAAAACCAGGAAGTTACATTCATTGGGACCCAGCTTGGCGGTTTGCGGCCGTATCACTGGGGTTATACCCGCCTCCTTCATGATCTTCTGGGAAACGATATTATGAATCGAATACCAGTAAGGTACGGCAAACTGCTTACCTCCAAAATCCTTGGGCGAGTTGATTCCACTGTCCTTGTGAACGATGATCGCGGAACCATTGGTGTGATCCCAGGCAGTTATCTTCAACGGATATTTATTGTTGTAACGCATCCAGATCGGTATCGGGATAAGCATGTGGGTCAGGTTGAATCGATGTGAGGCAAAGGCCTCCACCAGGGGTGACCAACCACGGATCAGGGTTGGGCGAACCGAATCGATCCCCTCTTTTTTGAAAAAGCCCAACTCATGGGCGACCAGCAGAGCCGCAGCATCGGTGATCGGTATATATCCGATACGCACCACCGGATCCCACTTCTTCTCCTGGGCGAACGTTGCCGCAGAGGGTATCAGGCTGCTCATCGCCGCAAGACTACCCATCTTCAGAAAATCGCGCCTGTCGACGCCACTACCCAAGACATTCTTGAAAAGCGGATCATAATCCAAGACAAGTTCTGGATCGTCAATACCATCTCCATACTTATCGACTATCTGCTTAGACTTATTCATCTTCGGTATCCTCCGTTAGGTAATCGGATATTCCGACTTATGTAGGGTCAGGCGTGCTGCGTGACGCTATGTGGACTGGAATCATCGCCAGCATCCTTGCTGGAGGAACTCGGGTGTTCGTTGGCGGCACTTTTAAAGGCTTCCATCAGGCGTGCGCGCATCGCCTGTACAGCCGGATCCTGTCTTTCTCGCGGGTCGGGGAGATTGACTTCTAGCTCGTCGTAGATCTTGCCGGGAGAACCTGCCATGATCAGCGCCCGATCAGCCATCAATACCGCTTCATCGATATCGTGGGTGACAATCACAACGTTGAAACCGAGGCGTTTGGCGATGGATCGAACATCCTTTTGTAAGGATGAACGGGTGAAGGCATCGAGCGCGGAGAAGGGTTCGTCCAGCAACAATAATTCAGGCTCCATCACCAGCGAGCGTGCGAGTGCAACCCGTTGTTGCTGACCGCCCGACAGATCCTGGACGTTGTTGTCGGCGTAATCCTGAAGATCGACCAAACTAAGTGATTCATCGACACGCTCACGCATTCGCATATCATCCCAGCCAGCAAAATGGAGGCCGATACCGACATTTTGCGAAACCTTCATCCAGGGAAAAAGATGGGGCGCCTGAAACATCATGACCCATTGCGGCGAAGGCGCTGTCACCAGGGTATCATCAAGACGAACGGAACCATCCGTCGGTTTCAACAGGCCTGCCAGAATATGCAACAGGGTTGATTTGCCACAACCGGAGCGCCCGATAATAGCGAGTATCTCGCCCTGCCTCGCTTCCAGATTAACCTTGTCAAAAGTGATAGGGCTTTTCGAGGTATAGCGATGGCTAAGCTCTTCTATCTTGATGCGGACTCCGCGTATAGACATTCAATCTATCCTCTGTATCAAACGGATGGACTGCTCTCGATCGAACCACACACATCCATTCGATAGCAGTAAGACAGCTTCATGATCAGGCGCTGTTCAGACGTCGCTCAACCTCTTCCATACGGTGCTCCAATTCATCCTCATCAAATAACCCACGCCGGATCAAGGTATGGGCCAGTGCCAATAACTGACTTTCCGGGAACGGCACTTCGGTATAGTGCTCATTGACCAGTTGATCCTCTTCCCAACGGCGCTCCACAGCATCGAGTTTTTTCTGCTCCTCTTGCGGATTACGATCATGCTTGGGTTTACAGACGTTGAAGGTCTCCCAATAACCGCCGGAGAGCATATCGCAGGTCGCTTCCAGGGTGATCCGCCAGGGAGGGTCCGGGTTGTCCACGCCATACTGTTCACACAGGTCATCCCAGACTCTTCCTTTTCTTTTAACCTCTTCCAAAAGTGAAACAGGTGATGAGCCATCGAGTTGGCGATCGCGCATCTCTTTATCGAGTTCGAAATATTTAGGATTTATCTCAGTCATGGGATTTCCTAATGACCATATGGATTGACTGCGGGACGTATTGGACGCGGGTCATTGGCAGTCTTACCGGGTTTTGGCAGGGCTACACCGATCAAACAGTCCCGGGTTACGATCTCGGCCAACTGATCTTCGCTCCATCCCTCGGTCCCTTCGGGGCGAACCGGTAGAACAATGAAACGTGATTTCTGATTCGAGTCCTCCACCCTGACTTCTACTTCATCGGGCAGTTGCAAGCCAAATTCCGCAAGTACCTGACGTGGCCAACGCACCAGGCGACGTCGATAGTTGGGTGTCCGATACCATTCAGGCGACTGCCCGAGAATGGGACGCGGGTAACATGAACAGAGTGTGCATACGACCACGTGTTTTAAGGTTGGCGTATCCTCGAGCACACGTAGATTGCAGTAGTCACTGGGGGTGCCGAAGTGAGATGGCATACTGTTGACCCAATCAATCCCCACATCGAGGCTGGCCTTGACACCATCCTCTATACAAAGCTTCTTGTATTCCGGGTCCAACCAAGCCTTTGCCACCATACGTGCCGCGGGAAGAGGACCAAGGGTATGCATATACTCGGTCCAACTTTGGTGGTCTTCAGCGCTGAACAGGCCTTTCTCGATCGCCAGTTCACGAACGGCGATTTCGAGCACCTCGAACTCGCTGACCTCATCGACCATTGGTGCAGGTTTGTGTTTCTCCGCCATTAGCTTATCCTCTTTAATTCTTTACCCTAACGTCTTCGTGCTGTATGTCGCATGCACACCTACAGTGGCTCAAGCCAACGCTCAGGCAGTTCGGTCTCAACCGTGTCGCTTGAGAATGCATCGGGATAGTCCGGCCAGAGATCCGTTTGCTTGAAAACAAGGCTGTAAAACCAGACGACTTTATCCGTGTTGTCCCACGCCTCGTCTTCCGGCGCAGGGCTTTCATAGACCAGTTCGGCAACAGTTGCAGGCGCGCCACGTGTATAGACTTGCGTGCGGGTATAAAAAATATCCGGTAGATCCCTGACCCGCACCTTGTCACCCACCTTGAACTTGGGTTTACCCGCTTCGCTCTTAAAACATTGTGGATCACCGACGCCTGTCGCCTTCTTTACGTGATGCTCTCGATCATAATGTGGTTTACTCATAGCGTTTTCTGACCTCGTCTATCTTGTCGGATAACTCGGTGACTGTGATGTATTGCTTGTCAACCAGAATTCTTGCAGCGGTCAGTAGCCAACGACCGTAATAGGGCAGTCCCAAATAAGCTGTCTGTCCTACATCCACGTTCTGTCTGCGTCGCCGCTCCTCGGCGTTCCAGACACCGCGCCATGCCAGCACCTCGCAAGTGACGAAGGTATTGTGCTCCCACACCTCTTCTTCTTTCTCTTCCCATGTAATCGGAACATCAGGTTCACCGCCGACATCATGCGCCATACGTGTATAGGCCCTATAGTGTTCGTTATCCACCTGATCTGGAGATGGTGCGTGGGTTTCCTGATGCAGAGACGGCTGGAGTTGTTTAACGATCTCCAGGTGTTTCATCACTTTTCGTCTGATGGTTGATGACATAGTTGCGTAAACTCCTCTATTAGGTTTTTAAATAAGCATACCTTTATCTACCTAATGTCTTTTTTTCTCATATAAATATTTGGTCTTTCAGTAATCAATGATGCGTGGCTTTACCACATGCAAAATGGTTTCTTAAGTAATGCTTAAATTACCAAGCACTCGCCTATCTATCGTGTTAAATCAAACTATTTACCAGGTCACAATATTTGTCCAAGACCTAATTCTGATTAGCTCTATAGGCGATGACTATGAAGTGAGATACTTGACTAACGGTTTTACATACAATTGCCAATTTAAAGTCTAAGAAATATTTTTTTACGAAATACACTTCCAAATTCAGTTATTGGTCTACACTAAGTCTCACCATGGTGGAATAAGGGATATCCGCTTTTTTTATAACTTCCATAGGGGTTAGCTATGGATAGAAATATCATGTGTCCTCGTTCACTACGCTATCTTTTAGCTGTTGCTGAACATCACAGCTTTACCCGAGCGGCCGAAACACTATTTGTCTCACAGCCCACTCTCTCCCAGCAAATCAAGCAGTTGGAAGAGTCTCTTGAGACCCAGTTGTTGGATCGTTCAGGCCGTAGTGTGCACCTTACTGACGCGGGGGAGGTTTATATCAGTTATGCCCGCCGAGCCCTTGGTGAACTGGACGCCGGGAAGCGGGCCATACAGGAACTTCAGGACCTGAGCCGAGGCTCACTCAGCCTGGGCATGACTCCCATCACTGACTATCTTGCCGCCCCTTTAATAGATAAATTCAATAAACGCTTTCCCGGCATATCCGTAGGCACCTACGAAATGCCACAGGATGATATTGAAAGCGGCATCTTGTCTGGGAACATAGATATTGGTATAGCGTTTACCAATACCCTTACCGTTGCAGCTAACTATGAATACATAGAGACACAACACCTGTTCATGGAACCACTCAATATGGCAGTAGGGTCAACTCACCAATATGCCGGCATGGAGACTCCTTTGGGACAGCACTCTTTCGAACAGGAGCCGCTGGCACTCCTGAATAGCGACTTCGCATTACGCAGACACATCGATCTCTATTGTCTGGAACACGACATTAAGCCGCAGATCGCAATCGAAACAAACTCCCTGAGCACAATAATAGAGGTTCTTCGGCTAGGACGGCTTGCCACCATTCTTCCCAACACAATCGCCTGTCAGCAAACCGAGATATTTCCAGTTATGCTGATTCCAGAGCTACCTCACCATACAATCACACTCATCAGCAGACAGGACTCATATAAGAGCCCTGCATCACTTGCATTCAAGGAACTGGCAGCTGAATGGGGCACAGACGGTTGTCACGATACACCCGTTAAGCGCACTGGCCCCTGTCCCATGTCAGAAGTCTGTGTACCTAACGCACACAACTGATTATTGACACAAACCTAACCAGTGACCTGAAACAGGCCTACAACATTAGCTGCGTCTACTATCCGGCTTCACTTTGAATATCATTCAAAGATGACGGTATCGGCCCTCCTGTCACCCAGTCCAGCAATTCCACTGTATGTACTACTGGAATCCTGGAGCTCGACATCAGGTGCATCATGCAGCCAATATTGCCTGCAGCAACAGCCGAGGGCGATCCCGCTTCAAGCGCCATTAATTTATTCTCCTTCAGGCGTGTGGAGATCTCTGGCTGTAAAAGATTGTAGGTCCCGGCAGCACCACAACAGGTATGCGAGTCCCGTGGTTCAAGCACCGTGAAGCCCGCCGTTTTCAGTAACCGCCTGGGTGTAAATCTCACTCGTTGTCCAAATTGCAATGAGCAGGTTGCATGGTAGGAAATTCGTAATCCCGGCTTGACCCTGTAATCCAACTCCATCTCTGAAAGCAGTTCGGTAACATCCTTGGCCAGTCCTGCGATTGTCTCTGCCTGTGATGCCAGTGAGTGATTACGGAACATATATCCATAGTCCTTAATGACCGTGCCACAACCGCTAGTATTGATCACAATCGCATCCAGACCATCACCCTCGATCTCGCTCGTCCAGGCGCGTATGTTCTTCGCCGCCGCCATCAGACTCTCTTTTGACTTACCCATATGATGGGTAACGGCGCCACAACACCCGGCGCCTTGCGCGACAACAACCTCACAGCCATGCCGACAGAGAATCCGAATCGTTGCGTCGTTGATATCTGTGTTCAATGCTCGTTGCGCACATCCTGTCAACAATGCCACGCGACGCTTACGTTCGCCGTTTGCGGGAAATACTTGAGGTTCATCGTTGGGGCTGGGTGGTGGCAACCTATCTGGTGTGTACTCCACCATGCCACGAATCGGATTTGGCAGCATCGATGCTGCCGGCTTTAGGATTTTTGCCGTCTGCATCGCCAGGCGAAAGCGATTCGGATACGGCAGCAGCTTTGCCAATAACCAGCGTGACAACCGATCCAGCGGTTTTCGCTGGTGCCTCAGTTCAATACTCTCCCGGGCATGATCCAGCAGGTGCTGATAGTGCACACTGGATGGACAGGTGGACATGCAGGCAAGGCAGGAGAGACATCGATCGATGTAATCCACCGTCTTCTGCAGCGGTTTGCCCTCGCTTTCAAGTAGTTCCTTGATCAAATAGACGCGTCCACGGGAACTGTCATACTCATCACCCAATAACTTATAAGTGGGACAGTTAGGCGTGCAATAGTCGCATTGCAGGCACGCGCGCAACTCCACTTCTGAACTTGCGATGGCAGGTAGTGTCAGCTGCTGTTGGTTAAAATTGGTTTGCATAGGCCCTCCGCTCAAGGAAGTACTGTCAATTCACTCATGCGTGACCCAGGAGATATGTGTAGTAGTTGCATGCTGCAAAGAAGGTTTCAGTCTCCATTGCCTGTTGCTGCACAGACAACCAACCCTCAACTTCACCAGCTGTCATCAGGCCGGAGCTCGAGACATAGGGGGCATAGGTTTCCGCAAACGACTTGAAATAGCTTGCCTTCCCGATCTCCACCACAGCATCCCCCCAGGCGGTTTTGAGTTGCAGACCGATATCAGCCAACATCCCTGGCAAATCACGCATAATCCTGGGATTACAGAAAGATGCATTGGCAAGAGCGCTATCCATTTGACAGCCGAAATCGTAATCCGGAAAAGCATAGGTCAAGGATGAATAGTCACCGTCGAAGATGACCACAGTTCCACCAGACTTAACCACTCTTGCCATCTCTTCGAGCACACGCACCGGGTCGGTAACATGGCTTATCAGGGTATTTGCTATAACGGTATCAAAACCTGCAGATGGGAATTCAAGATGATGTGCATCACCGGTTCGAAATTCCAACCTTTCATCGATAAGCTCTTGTTGAGCCAATGCTTTGGCCGCCTTGATGAACGGAATACTTTGATCAACCCCAACCGCTCTGCCTGTAAACTCTTCCCGGCGCACGAAGGAGCGAATCATCGCACCAGTACCACAACCCACCTCCAGTACCTGAGCGGGATTGGCACGCAACAACTGGGATGAATATTTCTCGATGAGATTTGTAAATACACCGTCCTTTGCACGGCTTTCCAGACGGGTTATGAGGCGATCGATTGCCTCATCATCGAGATCATTGACGAATCTGTGTGGGTCTCGTGCAGCCATTTCACAGACTACCTACAATCTCACTTACACCAAAAAACATTCCAAACCAGCTACCAGGCAAAAAACCTGAGACCTCTTCCTGGTAGAGGTCTCAGTTCACCATTTAGGCAGCCGCTCGATAGAGACGAGAATGAAAAAGTCTGTTGTCCTTGAGTTGGTGCAGGTTTTTTGCTGTCGCAAGAATAGCAAGATCCAGCAGTGGCTCTATTACAATAACCGCCATATAAGCAACACTGAATGTACCTACTTGAATAAGATTCTCCGCACCGAATCCATTCCCATAGAATGCCCAGAATGCCACCCACGCGACAACCCCACCCTGATAGGCTGTGGAGAGCGCGAGTGCCTGCGCATATTTAACATCTTTATACGCAGTCTTCGCTGGGATCAGGCGGCGCGCCAACACATCAACAAGCAGCAGCGGCACTAACAGAGAGGTTACATTCATACCATATTGCGGTAGGTCCGCAGGTGCAAATAGTAACCCTTGAGCAAGCAATCCCATTGCCAGGCCAATTGCTGCTGGACCTGCACCAAAGATTAGAAACAGCGTAGCACCAAGAATAAAGTGTACCTCGGATACGCCTACCGGATAGTGCGGTAATACTTGAAAAAAGCAGAACACAAGTAGTGTCGTGATTGCGCTGCGTATCGCCAGTATAGTGACACTGTTTTGTTTAATTGTACTCAACGTGAGTTTGGCCGCATATCCAATTGCGCCTGCAGCCGTCACAACGCCAAGTGCCATTTTTGCGCCCTCAACAATGCCTGGTTCAATATGCATCTGTACCCCCTCTCCTCATACTTGTGGATCAACTGTTGAAACGATAATTAGCAACCTCCAGCCTGTTGCGACATGCTTGCAATGAAATACTGACGCCGTCTCGCACAAACCTCGAGATAGCTACCATTAGATTAAACTATTTACCAGGCACCACTATTTGTCCAAGACCTAAACCTGATCAACTCTATAGGGGATGTCTATAGCAACTGAACTATCAGCCTAAATAACCGTAAGAGGTTGAGATTACAAATAAAAGAAGAAAGGGATATTGCTCGTGAGACTTGAACTGGATCTATAGCAAATAGTTATGAGAAAAAAGAATACAGACTAAAACACCAATAGCATGTATCAACTTTGTTGCTGCCCAGGTATATAAAGCGGGGGCCGCAAGATAACGACCAACAATATAGCGAATAGAAACCAATCCAGTTGACCACCACCACCGGGACTATCAAACTTATCCGCACCGCCAGCGTCGCTGAAAACCACACCGTGCTCAAGGTCCTCCCCGTCCAGTGGCTGGCAATCGTTGCCAAGGGTAGCCTCCGAACCTGCAATACTCAGGGTGTCATCGGAGACTGCAAAGAAGAGATTGTCTGAACAACTGAGCATGACCCTGGCATACCCTATAGAAACATTTGGCAATTCAATAGTTGCGAAGCCATCGTTGGGAAACTCACCCAGGAATAACTGTTCGTATCCGCTATCATGCATATCACAAAACGTTTCAGGGGAACTCCCGGGACTCAGGCTAAGCAGTGAAACTTGTACGCTTGAACAACTCGTTTCAGTACCTGCGGTTGCCCACTCCAGGGTGTGCGAAGTACCCCCCATAAAGGTCGATGAACGATTCAAACCTCCGCCAGTGATCCGGAACGGTCCCTGATTATCATCCACCTGAATGGCGATGTCATCGTTAGCGACACCACTCGCACCATCCCTTACAGTAAGTCTGAAGTTGAGGGTTCGGCTGGATTGAGGCAGGGTCTCACCGATCTCATCCTGCTGCGTCAACAATTGACTCAACCTCGGAAAATATCGCACAGGCGTTCGTTTTGGAAGAAATGACCTGAACAACGGATTGCTTGCATCGGGCAGGTCAGTACCGATGGTCGATGCGTCTGTGGCTCCACTAACCCCCCCCGCATCCATCTCATCCCATTGATAGGAGAGAGCATCCCCATCCACATCGGCAGCCGTACCGCTCAACCTGAACGGGGTGGCTGCAGGTATGATTCTGACTTCATCCTCACCCTCCTGGCCGGCATCCGCACTTGGGGCGTTGTTTCCCGTGATTGTCAGCTGACCGCACTGATTACCTTCACCCTGAGTGATAAACTCGTTCATCTGCTGAATACTGATGGCATGAAAGGTTGCATCAGAATTGGCTTGCAGGTCCTCCTCGGCGCAAATCCCCGCATAGCTCATGATGGTTGATCCGCTACCTGGCTCCATGGCGGCACTTGCAACCCTGTTCACTCCACCGCAACTTGCCGTCGTTCCATTGAACGAGTGCGATGCATTCAGTTGATGACCCAGTTCATGAGCTACAAAATCGATGTAGAAACCATCGTTATCAGGCGTCGGCGTCCCGGTATAGGCCTGTGCTTTGTAGACGGTACACAACGAACCCACGCTGGCCAAACCACCACCGACCGTCCCGAACAGGATGCCGATATCATAGTTGTCAGCACCTAAAATAAAATCGAGTTGCTCTTGATTCTCGATCAGCATCAGACTGATACCGGCCGCAGTCTGGGTGTAGGGATCTGTATCAGAATCGGTAAAGATGATGCGATCGTTATTCCCCACCAATTGAAACTGTACAGCCAGATCGCGACCGTAGACCTGATTCACTCGATTGATGGTGGTAACGATTTGCGCCAGTGCAGCGCTGACAGAACCGCCAAAATAGGCGCTATATTCACCGGTTGCCGCCACGGCCAGGCGATAGATCCGTCGATGGGCGCCACTCACAGTTCCGCTTGTACGGATTTGTGAAACGAATGCGGACAGTTGTTTGCTGTGTGCTTGTCCATCTCTATGCATGCAGACCAAGGGTGAGGCTTGACCGGCCTTAACAGCTGCGTAATCCCGCTTATAATAACTCCGATAACCGCCATCACCATCCGGATCGATGAACACGCTACCCGCCGGTGTGGTCAGCATGGCATGAAACCCGGCCGGCGTCAGATCCAAACGTCCACTGCTGGCGGGATTATCCACCCCCCTGACCCTGTAGGTGCGGATCTCGGGATAACGCCGGGCCAATGATTCGGCCATCACAGGCGACTCTTCCACCATGAAACGCTGCATCGAACCATAGGGCAGAGGCAGCTCGAGCTGCACAGCCGATGAGCTGCTCTCCTGCAGAGGCGCCTGCAGTAGCCGTTGCCTCAAGGCGGAGCTGTCCGCTTGAAGTTTACGATAGTAGACGGATGACAGATCGACGCCCTTTGCCGCCAGCTCAGGGATGTCGGTATCCTGCCAGATTGCAGCTGATGTGATAGTGGGAAGAAACAGTACCAGTGTTGTCAGAATCCATCTTATAACCTTCACTATAGATTCCCGCATCACTGATCCCTATTCACTTTTGACAATTGTTGCACGGCATCGATAACAACCGAACCTATCGGCGATTAACCCTTTAACTTGGCCAGCAATATCTGGTTGACCTGACCCGGGTTGGCCTTACCCTGGGTCTGCTTCATTACCTGCCCGACGAAAAAACCGAGCAGTTTATCCTTGCCGGCCCGGAACTGTTCAACCTGTTTCGGATTGGCGGCAATCACTTCATCGATAATCTGCTCAATCTGACCGCTATCGGTTATCTGCTTCAACCCCTTTGCCTCGATTACCGCATCTGCATCACCCTCACCATTCCAGATGGCCTCGAATACCTGTTTCGCAATCTTCCCGGAAATAGTGTTATCCCCAATGCGTTGCAGCAAGCCGCCAAGCTGCTTCGGGTTGACCGGGGATTGGGTCAGACCCAAACCCGCCTTGTTCAGCGCCCCTGCCAATTCAACCGTGACCCAGTTGGCGGCCATCTTGGCTTCAGCGCCGCTGGCGACCACCTGTTCAAAGTAGTCTGCTATTTCTCGGCTTAGGGTCAAGCTCTGCGCATCCGCTGCATTCAGTTCGTATTCGGCTTCAAGGCGCTGCCGTTTCTGATCTGGCAGTTCAGGCATATCCTCCCTGGCACGCTGTAATCGCTGCTCGCTGATCTCGACCGGCAGCAGATCTGGATCGGGGAAGTAGCGATAGTCGTTGGCCTCCTCCTTGCTGCGCATGGAGCGGGTCTCATCCCGGTCGGCATCGTAGAGCCGCGTCTCCTGGACAACCTCGCCTCCCCCCTCGACCAGATCGATCTGACGCTCCAATTCAAAATTCAAGGCACGCTCCATGAAGCGAAACGAGTTGATGTTCTTCAACTCGGTTCGCGTCCCGAATTCCTCCTGACCGAAGGGACGGATGGAGAGATTGGCATCGACCCGGAATGATCCCTCCTGCATATTGCCGTCGCAGATACCCAGATAGACTACCAGCTGATGGATCTTACGGGCGTAGGCCACGGCCTCCTTGATGGAGCGCATATCCGGTTCGGAAACGATCTCCAACAGCGGGGTCCCGGTACGATTGAGGTCGATGCCACTCATACCGTGAAAATCTTCATGCAGCGACTTTCCCGCATCCTCCTCAAGATGGGCACGGGTGATACCGATCACCTTATGCGCGCCATCCTCCAGATCTATGCCGATCGAGCCCTTGCCCACGATCGGCAGTTCGAACTGGCTGATCTGATAGCCTTTGGGAAGGTCGGGGTAGAAGTAGTTCTTGCGGGCAAATATGGAGCGGGGGGCAATCTCGGCATTCACCGCAACACCGAACTTGAGCGCCATGTCGACTGCTGTCTCATTCAGCACCGGCAGTACACCGGGAAATCCCAGGTCGATGATACACGCCTGGGTGTTCGGATCCGCACCATAGGCGGTCGAGGCGCCGGAGAAGATCTTCGACCTGGTCGCCAATTGAGTATGAATCTCAAGCCCGATAACGGTTTCCCACTGCATGTCTGTTCTCTAATTTTGCGTTATGAAGTTTGAATTATGAATCGAGGCGCGCACTTCGCGCACAACATTGTTTATGCAAAACCCTCAGGCATCTGTTGATGCCAATCCGTCTCTTGCTGAAGCCGATGGGCCAGATTCAGTAATTTTCCTTCATTGAAATAGTTGCCGATTATCTGCAATCCAACAGGCAATCCCGCTATCGGCTGTACCGGAATGGAGATGCCTGGCAACCCGGCCAGATTGGTGGCGATGGTATAGATATCGTTCAGGTACATGGTCACCGGGTCATTCATCTTTTCGCCCAGGGCAAAGGCTGTGGTGGGCGCGGTCGGCCCCATGATCACGTCTACCGTTTCAAAGGCCCGTTCGAAATCGTCGGAGATGAGGTGCCGGGTCTTCTGCGCCTTCAGATAGTAGGCATCGTAGTAACCGGCGGACAAGGCGTAGGTGCCGATCAGGATACGACGCTTGACCTCGGCACCGAAACCCTCGCCCCGGGAGCGTTTGTAGAGGTCTTCCAGGTCCTTGGGATCTTCGCAGCGGTAACCGAAACGCACCCCATCGAAGCGGGACAGATTGGATGAGCACTCTGCCGGTGCAACCACGTAATAGGTCGGCACCGCCAGACCCGTATTTGGCAGGCTGATATCGATCACCTCAGCACCCATCCCTTTGTAGAGATCTATCGCCCCCTCGATGGATGCCGCAACAGCGCTGTCCAGTCCGTCGCCGAAATACTCCCTGGGCAGCCCTATCTTCAGCCCCTGCAAGGAGTCGTTCAGAGTTGCCGAATAGTCGGGCACGGGATGGTCCGCACAGGTCGAATCCTTGCTATCGAATCCCGCCATCACCTGCAGCATCAGGGCGGCATCCTCGGCACTGCGCGTCATCGGACCGGCCTGATCGAGACTGGAGGCGAAGGCGATCATACCAAAGCGGGAGACTCGTCCATAGGTGGGCTTGAGGCCGGTAATGCCACACAGCGCCGCCGGTTGGCGAATCGATCCGCCAGTATCCGTGCCGGTAGCGGCCACAGCCAGTCTCGCAGCGACTGCCGCGGCCGACCCCCCTGAAGATCCGCCGGGCACCCTGTCCCTGTCCCAGGGATTACGCACCGGCCCGTAGTAACTGGTCTCATTGGAAGAGCCCATGGCGAACTCATCCATATTCGCCTTGCCCAGGGAGACCACACCTGCCTGCTTGAATCTCTCAACCACCGTTGCATCGTAGGGAGAGATGAAATTGTCCAGCATTTTGGAGCCGCAACTGGTCTTCACCCCCTGGGTGCAAAAGATATCCTTCTGCACCAGAGGAATCCCGGTCAAGGGACCTGCCTGTCCCGACCTGATCGCCCTATCGGCGGCTTCGGCCTCTGCCAGAGCCTGATCAGGGGTGGATGTGATCAGGGCATTGAGATCTCCGTTCAATCGTTCGACGCGATCGATAAAATGGCGGGTCAGTTCAACACTGGAGAACTCTCCAGCTTGCATAGCGGCGCCCAGTTCAGCAATGGATTTACTCTGCATGGTGTAATTTGTGTCCAGTGGGTATCTGTGAGATTACTTTCTGTTCAGCCCAGTCGCTGATGGATCGGCCCATCACTCGATGACCTTGGGTACCAGATAGAGGCCGTTTTCCACCTTGGGCGCCACAACCTGGTTGGCCTCGCGGCAATCACCTTCGGTCACCTCGTCCACGCGCATGCGCTGGGCCATGTGCAGGGGATGCGACATGGGTTCGATGGCCTCGGTATCAGCCGCTTCCAGCTGTTCCACCAGATCGAGGATATTGCTGAGATCCTCGACGTAGGCATCGATATGGGACTCATCCAAGGCCATTCGCGCCAGATGAGCTATTTTTTCAACATCGGACTTATCCAGTGACATCCGCTTGCTACCTACTCTGAAAAATGGGCAAATCTACCATATTCTCTGCACCGATACATGATACTTGAACAGTCAGCGGTCCTATATAGATATAAGCTGATACCCGGATCAGGCCGGTATGCACTGAGCATCGAGACTAGAGCCCAAGGCCATCGGCTGCAATCCACACCCTTATAACACCACATAAGCAGTTATAAATAACTGATACACAAAAGAAAAATTAATTGGACGCTAGATATTAAAGTGTGATCCAAATTCCACTTCTGAAAAGTAACAATTAGGCTACAATATAATTAATGACTGCATTGGGATATAATTCCCAACATAGAGCGCAGATGGATCTGTCTGTGAAATGCAGTTTGTTACACAGCAGAACCGCTCTGATAGGAAACTGCATAAAATTAAATACAGCCCTGACAGGCGATAAATATCAAAGACAACCAGACATAGCTGGGATATAGAGTAGACAGATCAATCCGAAATCAGAATAACCCGGTTAAACAACGCCCATGGACGAGATCCGAAAGACACTCACTGCATCCATCCTCAAATTGCTCAGACCCCTGGTCAGGCTGATGTTACGTAATGGCTTTACCTATGGTGATTTTGCCGATCTGAGTAAATGGACCTTTATGGATGTGGCATCCAAGGAGTTTGGTATTCCCGGTCGAAAACAGACGGTTTCAAGGGTTTCCGTCATCACCGGCCTGACCCGCAAAGAGGTCAGCCGACTGCAAAAAATCGACACCCCCGATGACAGCGCCATCGCTCATCAATACAACCGTGCCGCCAGGGTCATCTCCGGTTGGCTGCGAGACCCCAGGTTCCAGACCAAAAAGGGCGCGCCGGCGCCACTCTATTTCGACAAGGGAAAAGCAAGCTTCAGTGAATTGGTCAAGGAACACAGTGGCGATGTACCACCACGCGCAATCTATGATGAGCTTGTCAGGGTCGGCACCATAGCCAAGGATGAGAGCGGCAAGATTACCCTCCTCAGTGATGGCTATGTTCCACGTACCGGGGAGACGGGTAAACTACATATTCTCGGCACTGATGTGCAACTTTTGCTCGATACCATCGATCATAATCTTCAACAGGGCTCCCTAACACCCTATTTTCAACGTAAGGTCGCCTACGACAACCTTCCCATGGAGGCACTGCTGGAATTTCGCAATATGAGTGCTGAAAAGTCCCAGGCCCTGTTGGTGGAGTGCGACAAATATCTGTCGCAGCACGATCGAGACCTCAACCAGGATAGCAACGGCACAGGCCGAAAACAGGCAGGTATCGGTATCTACTATTTCGAACAGGATGTAATAAAGGATGAATAGACCTATTCTTAAGATCCTGATTTCGTTGGCACTGGGGGCATCCCTTGTCACACTCTACAGTTGCGGTGGCGCGGGTGGCACACAAGTCGCCGATGGCGGTATCGGTGGAACAGGCATTACTCAGGGCAGGGTCACCAGTTTCGGCTCGGTCTTCGTCAACGGCATTGAATTCAATACCGACAGTGCCAGTTTCACTGTCAATGATCTCACTGGGAGCCAGGATGATCTGGCTATCGGTATGGTGGTTCGCATCAGTGGCAGCAGCGATACCACAAACGCAACCGGGACTGCAGACTCGATAACCTATGACAGCCTGATTGAAGGTGTGATCAACAGTAATGACCTCACCCTGAACAACACCCTTACGGTGATGCAGCAAACAATAATCGTGGATGGGGATACGGTGTATGACAATCCCATCGATGCCACACTGCTTGAAGACCTGCCGCCCAACAGCGAGGTGGAAGTGAGCGGCTTCACCAATGGCAACGGCACCATATTGGCTACCCGTATCGAAGTCATATCCCTCGCATGGGCTGGTGATGAGCTGGAAGTCTCTGGTGTGGTCAGTGCCATTTCAGGGGACACCTTCCGGATCGGCAGTCTCGTGATCGATGGCTCAGGCATACCGTCCATCCCACCGGAAGGGACATTTGTCGAGGTCGAGGGAAATCGTTTTTCCGGGGGTCTCTTCATAGCGGAATCCATCGATATCGAATCCGAAAGTGATAGCGCGGTAGCTGAGGATGGTGAAGAGGTTGAGATCGAGGGTCAGATCACCCAGGCCCTTGACGCCAATAACCTTTTCACCCTCAACAGTCAGCTTGTAGATGCTTCTGGAACCACCCTGAGCGACGCCACCAGCCAACTCACCATAGGGCGTGTGGCAGAAGTTGAGGGGGTCATGAATGGGAATATCCTGCTCGCCGAAGAGATTGAGCTGAAGGCCGCAGCCGCTGATAGAGGTGAGATCAGCGCTATCCTCGGGATTGACAATGTGGACGTCAGCGCAGGCACAGTGACGCTTTTAGGACGCACCATCAGGGTAGACAACTCGACCATCATGGAGAACGATGAGGAGGACGAAAGCGCCTCCTTCACCTTGGATCAGCTGACCTCTAGCGACTATCTGGAGGCCAAGATCTACACCGACGACAACACCCTTGTGGCGAGTAAACTGGAGTTGGAACAGATCCCGTCCAACCACAACGCCGAGGTGGAAGGTATAGCAAATCTAGTGGATTCATCCACAATCGAGATATTCGGTATCACCATCGACACCTCCGGTGTGGACGACTACAGCTTCAGCAACCAGATTATCGAGGTGAAGGGAGACTTCGTTAATGGGGTCCTGATTGCCGACAGCATCAAAGAGGATGACTGACTGATCAGCAGGCATCAATGGGGCTATCGCGATAACGATGCGCTGCCCCTGATGCCTGTAGGTGTTTGCGTCGAGGCAGTAAATTCTGCCTAATGTGCTCAATTCCCCATCCCCATCCTTGCCCAACTCCTGTACCATTGATAGATTAATCCACTTTCGGTTTGGCCTGAGATGGATTTAGTCTCGGCCCAGCCTTTACCAACAGAGAAAAAGACTAGAAATCCATGCTGTTCCGACGCATACGTGGCATATTTTCCAATGATTTATCCATTGACCTGGGTACCGCCAATACCCTGATCTATGCCCGCGGTCAGGGCATCGTACTGAATGAACCCTCAGTGGTCGCGATTCGCCAGGACCGGGGACCGGGGGGGGCGAAATCTGTGGTTGCCGTGGGTGAAGACGCCAAGAAGATGCTTGGCCGAACACCCGCCAACATCACCGCCATCCGCCCCATGAAAGAGGGCGTCATCGCCGATTTCACCGTTACCGAGAAGATGCTGCAGTACTTCATCCACAAGGTGCATGAGAGTCGCATCATCCGTCCCAGCCCCCGGGTGTTGGTCTGTGTGCCCTGCGGATCCACCCAGGTGGAACGGCGTGCAATCAAGGAGTCGGCAGCGGGCGCGGGCGCCAGAGAGGTCTACCTGATTGAAGAACCCATGTCAGCCGCAATCGGTGCCGGCCTGCCGGTGGACGAGGCCCGTGGCTCCATGGTACTGGATATCGGCGGCGGCACTTCCGAGGTGGCGATAATCTCCTTGAACGGTATCGTCTACGCCAATTCGGTGCGCGTGGGTGGCGACCGTTTCGACGAGGCGATCGTCAACTATGTGCGACGCAACTACGGTACCCTGATCGGTGAAGCCACTGCCGAGAGAGTTAAGCATGAAATCGGCTCGGCCTACCCGGGTAACGAGGTCAAGGAGATCGATGTCAAGGGCCGCAATCTGGCAGAAGGCATTCCGCGCAGCTTCACCCTCAACAGCAATGAAATCCTGGAGGCGCTGCAGGAACCGCTCTCGGGCATTGTCGGTGCAGTGAAGACCGCCCTTGAACAGACACCCCCGGAATTGGGTGCCGATGTGGCGGAACGTGGCATAGTCCTGACCGGGGGGGGCGCACTGCTACTGGATATCGACCGGCTGCTTCAGGAGGAGACAGGGCTACCCGTGATCGTTGCAGAGGATCCCCTTACGTGCGTGGCACGGGGCGGCGGACGGGCTCTGGAACTCATCGATGAAAGGGGTGGCGAGTTCTTTATGGTTGACTAGTGTCTGAGCCTCCTGCGACCGGATGGGGAGGGATCAACGCAGGGAGCCAGCGAAATGAAAGTGGAGTCATTCAGCCATTAAACTCATTTTTACACAGGGTCCATCGATCACCACCAGACTGGTGGTGGCAGTACTGCTGTCCATCTCAATCATGGTCCTGGACCATCGTTACAACCATCTGGAATCACTGCGTTCCGGGCTCTCGGTGCTGCTCTTCCCGGTACAATATCTCGCCTCGCTGCCCCTGCTCCTGAGTGAGTCAGCCAGCGATGCCATCACCAATCGCAACAAATTGGAGTCGGAACGGAACAAATTGCATGCAGAGAATCTTCTGCTGCGTGCAAGGCAGCAGAAATTCGAAGCGCTGGAAGCGGAAAACATGCGCCTTAGAGGTCTTTTAGACTCTTCATTCAAGGTCGGTGACCGGGTCTTGATCGCGGAACTGATATCCGTGGAACAGGACCCTTTTAGGCAACAGGTCCTAATCAACAAAGGCACTACTTCAGGGCTTTTCGTCGGCCAACCCGTGGTCGATGCGAGTGCCGTGGTCGGCCAGGTCACCCATATCAGCCCCTTCAATGCCAGCGTCCTGCTGATTACCGATGCCGCCCATGCACTGCCGGTGCAGGTCAATCGCAACGGTCTTCGTACCATCGCCCTGGGCACCGGTCTGATCAACCGCCTGGAACTGCCTCATCTGCCGAATAATGCCGATATCAAGGTTGGCGATCTGTTAACCACCTCGGGCATGGGGGGCAGCTTTCCTCCCGGCTATCCTGTGGCCGAGGTTATTGATGTGAAACGGGAGCCCGGGCAGCCCTTTGCCTCCGTTATCGCTCAAACCACAGCCCATCTGGACCGCATTCGTGAGGTCCTGCTGGTATGGACCCTGGACCCCGGCATGGGTACTCTGGCCGATCACACCGAGGAGACCGGGGAGACCGAAGAGACATCTGAGACATCTGAACCGACCGGGGAGGGAACCGAGTGATCAGTCAAACCCAATCCCGTCGCTATGTCATCACTTCAACCCTGCTGGTCGGTTTCATCCTTACCATCATGCCACTGCCTGAGTGGGCCTCCACCTATCGGCCACAGTGGGTCGCTCTGATCCTGATCTACTGGTGTATGGCCATGCCTGAACGCATCGGTGTGGGTATCAGCTGGACTACGGGCCTGTTACTGGATGTACTCACCGGCACCCTGCTTGGCCAACATGCCCTGGGATTCTCGGTAATCACCTATATTATGTTGAAGCTGCATCTTCGGGTCCGCGTCATGCCATTGCGACAGCAGGTTTTCACGATTTTTGTACTACTGCTGCTCGAACGTCTGTTGGCTTTGTGGTCAACTGGAGCAGCAGGCTATCCAACACCATCGCTCCTGTATTGGATAACTCCGCTGGTAAGCACCCTGCTCTGGCCTTGGGTTTTTATTATTCTTCGGGATGTTCGACGCCGTTTTCACCTCAGCTAGGAGATATTGGTGCCTCAATCCTCGATCAAGGACTATCTGTATGAGAGTCAGTTGTTCCTGGGACGCGCAATTGCCTCAGGTACACTTGTGCTTGTGGTTCTGTTCATCCTGATTGGGCGCCTGTTCTACCTGCAGGTGGAGAATCACGATCACTACAAAACCCTGTCCCAGGATAATCGGGTAAAGCTTGAGCCACTGCCACCGACACGGGGCCTGATCTTTGACCGAAACGGCGCCATATTGGCGCAAAATCTACCCGCATACAGTCTGGAGATCACCCCGGAAAGGACTGAAAACCTTGATTTCACCATCCAAAAATTGAGTGAAATCATCGATATAAATGAAGATGACATCAACAGGTTCCACCAGTTGCGCAGGCAGCGTAGACGATTCGACAGCATACCGATCCGGGTGCGCCTGAAAGATGAAGAGGTTGCCCGTATCGCAGTCAATCGCCACCGATTTCCCGGTGTTGAGGTAAAAGCGAGCCTGCTACGCGACTACCCGCAGGGCATGAAGACCGCCCATCTGCTGGGGTATGTCAGCCGCATCAATGCCCAGGAACTGCAGATCATCGATACTTCCAACTACAGGGGTACCAATTTCATCGGCAAGAACGGTGTTGAAAAGAGTTACGAAGGCCTGCTGCATGGTAGCGTCGGTCTGCAACAGGTGGAGGTCAACGCCAAGGGCCGGGTGCTGCGGGTATTGGAAAATCGGCCACCGCAACCCGGGGACAATCTGCGGCTGTTTCTGGATATGGATCTGCAGGCTACCGCCCTCGAGGCACTGGGGGAGTACAGCGGTGCAGTCGCCGCCATCGATATCCAGACCGGGGGGGTGCTGACCCTGGTGAGTAAACCGGGATTCGATCCCAATCTGTTCGTGGAGGGGATCAGCGCCAAGGCCTACCAGGCCTTGGAAGAATCCCTCGATAACCCCCTCTTCAACCGTGCTATCCGCGGTCAATACCCGCCAGGCTCCACCGTCAAACCCTTCATAGGCCTCGCCGGACTGGAGTATGATGTGGTTGGTTATCATCAGGAGAACTACTGTCCAGGTTACTACCAGCTCCCAGGGAAAGACCACAAGTATCGCGACTGGAAAAAATGGGGGCATGGCAAGGTCAATATGCAACGGGCGATCGTGGAATCCTGTGATGTCTACTATTACGAACTGGCGCGGACACTGGGCATCGACAGACTCTATGAGTTCCTTTCCGGTTTCGGCTTCGGACACCCCACCAAAGTCGACCTGGATGGGGAATTGTCTGGCTTGATGCCGAGCCGTGAATGGAAACAGAAGAGGCAACGGGAGCCCTGGTATCCGGGTGAGACCCTGATCGTGGGCATTGGACAGGGCTATTTTCTCGCCACCCCGTTGCAGCTCGCATCCGCCACGGCAACCCTGGCGAATCGCGGCCACCGTATCCGTCCCAGGGTGGTCGATAGCATTGAAAAGTCCGATGGCACACTGGTGGAGAGCCCTAAGATCGTGGACGACCTTCATCAGCTCGACCCTATGCATTGGGACCAGGTCATCCATGCCATGACTGAGGTTGTGGAAGGTATCCGTGGCACTGCCCGTTCAATCCACACTGATCATTATCGTATTGCCGGCAAAACCGGCACGGCTCAGGTATTCAGCGTAAAACAGGATGAGGAGTATGATGAAGAGACGATCGCAAAACGCAAACGTGATCATGCGCTCTTCATCGCCTTCGCCCCCGTTGAAGATCCGCGAATCGCCATCGCCGTGGTGGTGGAGAATGGCGGCCATGGCGGTTCCGTGGCCGCACCCATAGCCCGCAAGGTCATGGATCGCTATCTCGTCGGAGCCGTTGATGAGGGGTAGGAGTTACACCACCTTCTATGAATCACAGCCGGCACAGGCGAGTGGCTTACTGGCGTGGTTGCACCTCGATATCCCCCTGTTGACTGGTCTGCTGCTGCTGTCAGGTTTTGGTTTGACCATCCTCTACAGCGCCGGCGACCAGGAGATGGTACTCCTGCAAAAGCAGTTGATACGCCTGGGGTTCGGCTTTGTTGCGATGTTTGCCCTGGCCCAGATCCACCCGGCCAATATACGCCGTTGGGCCCCCTTTCTGTACGCTATCGGGATTCTCATGTTGATCTCGGTGATTCTCTTCGGCGAGCAGGGAAAAGGTGCCCAACGATGGCTGGATCTGGGTTTTATTCGCTTTCAACCCTCGGAAATGTTCAAACTCACCCTGCCGATGCTGATCGCCTGGTATCTGGCTGAATATCGCCTGCCACCCAATCCCTCCCGTTTGATAATCGCGGGCCTGTTCACCCTGCTGCCGGTCTTACTGATCGCAAAACAGCCGGATCTGGGCACCGCCCTGCTGGTGGCCACCGCGGGGACATTCGCCCTGTTTCTAGCCGGCATCAGCTGGCGGGTGATAAGCGCTATCGGTCTGTCAATGGCCGCCCTCGGCCCGGTAGCCTGGTACTTCATGCACGATTATCAACGCCAGCGCGTGTTGACCTTCCTGAATCCGGAGAGCGACCCATTGGGTACCGGCTATCATATCATCCAGTCAAAAATCGCCATCGGCTCAGGAGGCATCAGTGGCAAGGGCTGGCTCAACGGCACCCAGTCTCATCTGGAGTTTCTCCCTGAACGACACACCGATTTTATCTTTGCCGTCATCTCCGAAGAGTTTGGCCTGGTTGGGGTGCTGGCGCTCCTCACACTCTATCTCTTTATCATCATGCGCGGACTCTATATCGCCACCCAGGCCCAGGACACCTTTGGCAGGATCCTGGCCGGTTCACTGTCACTGGTTTTTTTCGTCTATCTTTTCGTCAATGCAGGTATGGTCACAGGATTGCTACCGGTAGTGGGTGTACCCTTACCGCTAATCAGTTATGGAGGGACATCCCTGGTGACCATTCTTGCCAGCTTCGGTATGCTGATGTCCATCCATACCCACAAAAAACTACTGCCAACATAAACGATCATGCGAACCATAATCCGACTGCTGCTCTTTTTCACCCTCACCTTGACCACGGTGGCGTGTGCCCATACCCAAAAGCAGACCACCGAGTACAAAAAATTCGCCCTGGAGATGGCCAAAAAGCACAATTTCAATGCCCTCCAGGTAGAACGCCTGTTGACCAGCACAACCTTCAGGGATGACATCATCGCTGCCATAACACGGCCCGCAGAATCCAAGGCCTGGCATGAATACCGTCCGATTTTTCTCAAGCCGGACCGGATCGCCGGGGGGGTCAGGTTCTGGCAGGAGAATGAGGACCTGCTGGCCTCCGTCAGTCAGGAGTATGGGGTACCGGCTGAAATTATCGTCGCCATCATCGGCGTGGAGACCCGTTACGGTAAACATACTGGCCGCTACCGGGTCATCGACGCCCTGACCACACTCGCCTTCGGCTATCCAAAACGGGCGGATTTCTTTCGCCGCGAGCTGGAAGAGTTCCTGTTACTGACAAGAGAGGAGGGTGTGGACCAGGAGAGTGCCATGGGTTCCTATGCCGGCGCCATGGGTAAGCCCCAATTCATCTCCAGCAGCTACCGCCAATATGCCGTGGACCATGATGCTGACGGCCGGCGCGATCTCTGGAACAGCAATCCCGATATCATCGCCAGCGTCGCCAGCTATTTCAAAACCCATGGTTGGAGAACCAACCAGCCCATCACCCTGCTTACTCAAGGAGGAGAGGGTCTACAGCCCTTTGTCGACGCCGGTATGAAGCCCAGCATCCAGTTAGGCAGACTGCTGGCCAAGGGGGTACGCCCAGTAAACGGTGCGCCGCCTGCGCCCGAAACACTCACCAGTCTGATTAAGCTGGATGCGGGTGAAAATCATGAATATTGGCTGGGACTGCACAATTTCTATGTCATAACACGCTACAATCACAGCAACCTCTACGCCATGGCCGTCTATCAACTGAGCCGGGAGATCCATACCGCCAAACGGGCGGCTGATGCAGCCAGGTAGATGAAGAAGCGCAACAGCATATATTTGCCAGACAGGATTTCAATCAAGGCCGGTTTCACCGCGCTGATCGGCATGCTATTGATCACTGCCTGTAGCACCAGCAAGATAGGACCCGGTCCCAAGCAGGATGGCATCAGCCACCGCCATCCCCCGCCTGCGAATATGGCCTCCATCCCCGATGCAGTACCCAAGGACGACCCCAAAAGCCGCTATGGCAATCCTGAAAGCTATGAGGTGTTCGGCAAGCGTTACTACACCCTGCGCAGCGGTCGGGGATACAACGCCCGCGGCATTGCATCCTGGTATGGGAGTAAGTTTCATGGCCAACGCACCAGCAGCGGTGAAAGCTACGACATGTACGCCATGACTGCGGCGCACAAGACCTTGCCCCTGCCAAGCTATGTCCGGGTCACGAATCTGAAAAATAACCGCAGCGTGGTGGTCAAGGTCAATGATCGCGGCCCATTTCATGACAATCGCCTGATCGACCTCTCCTATACGGCAGCCTGGAAGCTGGGCATCACCGGCGAGGGAACGGGGCTGGTGGAGGTGGTGAGTCTCGATCCGAAGAGTCCGCTACAGCCGCTGAAGACAAAACCGGTAAAGCTGAGAAAAGGCAACATGCTGCCTGAACTGTTTCTCCAGGTTGGCGCTTTCGGCAGTTCCGAGAATGCCCAGCGTCTGAAAAAAAGGCTCGAGGAACATTTAAAGACCGGCGTACTCATAGAAGACAACGAACACCCGGAGCGCCCGGTCTATCGGGTACAGGTGGGCCCGATTGCCAGTGTGGAGCTTGCTGACCATCTCAGCCAACAATTGGCCAAGCTCGGCATTGCCGACCCACATGTTGTCATTCGCTAGCGGAATAATAGAATAACCCACCACTATGCCAAGCAGATTATCCTTACCCATGCACCATCTATCACCGACCAGATTTGTGAAAGTCACTTTGTTATGGCTGTTCAGCCTAGTTGCACTTTCAACCCATGCCGTCACCCCCACCCCGGCCCCGCCGGAGGTCTCAGCCTCAGGCTATCTTCTGGTGGATTTTCACAGCGGCAAGGTACTCGCCGAAAAGGGAGCCAGTAATCGTCTTGAGCCTGCCAGCCTGACCAAAATCATGACCGCCTATGCGGTATTCCGTGAGTTGAAGCAGGGCAATATCAACCTGGAGGATAGGGTACTCATCAGTGAGAAGGCCTGGCGCACTCCGGGATCACGCATGTTCATCGAGGTGGGAAAAAAGGTCAAAGTGCTCGATCTGGTCAAGGGAATGATCATTCAATCCGGCAACGATGCCTGCGTTGCCCTCGCCGAGCATATCGCCGGGAGTGAGGCCACCTTCGCTGAATTGATGAACAACCATGCCAGTGAACTGGGAATGACCGACACCCATTTCGTCAACAGTACCGGGCTTCCCCACGATGACCACTATACGACGCCTGCGGACATCGCCAAGGTGGCGGCAGCCACAATCCGGGATTTTCCTGAATACTACCCCTGGTATAGCGATAAGTCTTATATATTCAACGATATAACTCAGCACAACCGGAACAAGCTCCTGTGGCGGGACGACAGTGTGGACGGCATCAAGACCGGCCACACCGAGGCGGCGGGTTACTGCCTGGTGGCATCAGCTCAACGGGAAAACATGCGTCTCATCTCAGTGGTGATGGGCACCAAGGGTGAGGAGGCAAGGGCCAAGGCTAGCCAAAGCCTGCTCAATTATGGTTTTCGCTTTTTTGAAACCCACCAGCTCTACGCGGCGGGGGAGGTACTCAATCGGGCCCGCATCTGGAAGGGGGAAAAAGAGAAACTGCCCCTGGGCCTGAACCGGGACCTGAACGTAACCATTCCTCGTCATCAGTATCAAAATCTCGATGCCCGTATGGAGATCGAACCGAAGATCATGGCCCCGATCAAACAGGGTGATGTCCTCGGTCACGTCAGCATCACCCTGAATGGAGATCCCGTAACCGAGGCACAGCTTGTGGCGCTGAAGAGCATCGCTGACGGTAACATCTGGCAGCAGATCAAGGACAGCGCCCTGTTGTGGCTGGAGTGAAGGCCGATCCATCATGAGCCAGGATGAAGAGACACTGCTGAAATTTCCCTGCGACTTTCCTATCAAGGTGATGGGCAAGGCGGAACCGGGTTTTGAGGCAATGGTGGTGGAACTGGTGAGCCAACATACCGAAGAGCTGCTTGAAACCGCAGTCAACAGCCGGCTCAGCAAAGGGGGAAAATGGGTATCTGTCACCATCACGCTGCGTGCCCAGAGCAAGGCTCAGCTGGATGCCATCTATCTCGATCTCAGCGCCCATGAAAAAGTGGTCATGGCCCTCTAGTGTACACCCTGCCAACGACAGATCCTGCGACACCCGGGGAAAGGCTTTACGTGCCTTCCAACCTCCTGATCCGACAACTTGGCATGCAGCCCTACCAAGCCACCTGGCAGGCCATGCAGGACTACACCAATGGGCGGGATGCATCGAGTCCCGATCAGCTCTGGTTACTCGAACATCCGGCGCTGTTCACCCTGGGACAGGCGGGAAAGACCGAACATATCCTGGATCCGGGTGACATCCCTGTGATCAATTCCGACCGGGGTGGACAGGTAACCTATCACGGTCCCGGACAACTCATCGCCTATCTTCTACTCGATCTGCGCCGGGCCCGGATTGGCATTCGCACTCTGGTCACTCATTTGGAACAGTCGGTGATAGCACTGTTGAGGGAGTACGGCATAGGGGCAACTGCACGCCGGGATGCCCCCGGTGTCTATATCGCTGACAGCAAGGTCGCCTCGCTTGGACTGCGGGTG